>NZ_JBWGIO010000014.1:0-231052 GCF_057784215.1 Mesorhizobium sp. CNPSo 4661
AGACGGTGATTTCCTGGGCGCGGCCGTTGGAACGCCAGATGGCGCGCGGGAACTTGCCAACGATGCGCTCGAGGTCGGCGAAAACGCGGTAGCGACGCTCGGCGTGGAGCTGGTCGATCGCATCCTCGAAGAACCGCTGGTAATTCATGGTGAGCTCCTTGTGCCGGACACCCGCCACCGGTCGCGGCAGGTCTCGTCCCTCGAACGTCACCATACTCGGCTTGCAGGGCTCAGCTTTGAGCCACATCAATTTGCGCCTCGAACTCAGAACGAGCTGTGTTCGCCGCGAATATCCCTGCGAAAACTGATTCAAGTCAAAGCGTTCGTCGGCGTCTCGATCCACGATGACCGGATGTGGAATCCAATAGCAAGCGCCCCCTTTGGCCGAAGCCTCGAACTAGCCGTTCTGGATGAGGATGGCCTGCACGCGCTTGTTTTTCCTTGCGAAAGGGGTCGGGAAGGGTGGGTGGACGTCGCTACGCACGTTCGTGTCGACATCAGGCCGACCCACTGGCGAGACTGGAATCCAAGAGAGCGGCGGGCGAGCTTGCTGCGAGACCTGTCCTGACGGTTGCCTCAAAGCGCAACATCAACCACCAGTGCGACCTGCCTTAATGCTTGGGCTCGGCTATCAACGCCATGCGCACAAGGTGCGAGAGGCTGCCGGCACCCATCTTGCTCATGACATTGGCACGATGGATTTCAACCGTGCGCGGGCTGATCCCGAGATCGTAGGCAATCGTCTTGTTCGGTAATCCGGAAACAAGCCCGTCGAGCACCTGGCGCTCGCGCTCCGACAGAGTGGCAAGGTTCTTCCGGATCTCAGTTGATTGCGGGTGTGCCGCGACAGGCTGGCTGCGGTTGTCCAGGGCCGAACGCAGCGCATCGATGAGAACCTGATCGTCGAAGGGCTTTTCGATGAAGTCGGCGGCGCCCTCCTTCATCGCCTGGACGGCCAGCGCGACATCGGCGTGCCCCGTCATCACAATCACCGGCACGTTCAAACCGCGGGACTTCAGTTGCCGCAGGAACTCGATGCCGTCTATACCAGGCATGCGCACGTCGGTGACGATGCAGCCCTCGACCTCCTTCGGCTCTGTCGCCAGAAATGCGGTTGCCGACTCGTGGAGTCGCACGGCAAAGTCGGCTGTCGCGAGAAGAAAGCCCAGGGATTTGCGGACGTCGACATCGTCGTCGACAACATGCACGACATCACTGGCCACTGACGACCTCTTCCTTTTCCACCGCGCGCAAAGTGAAGCGGAAGGCGGTTCCGCCGCCTGGCATCGACTCTGCCCAGATATGACCACCGTGCGACTCGACGATAGTGCGACAAATAGACAGCCCCACGCCCATCCCCTGCTTTTTCGTGGTGACGAAGGGCTGGAAAAGCTGGGCCGAAACCTCCGGCGCCAGCCCCGGCCCGGTGTCGACCACGCCAACCTCCGCCATCCCGTCATGCCGAGCGGTGGTAGAGACGCGCAGTTCCCGGCGCGACGCGCCCTGCATGGCCTCCACGGCGTTTCTCATAAGGTTCAGCAAAACCTGCTCGATCTGGATTCGATCGGTCAGGACGAGTTCGGCCGCCGGATCGAGATCGTAAGTGACGCGGACATTGGCCTCCCTTGCGCCAACCAGAGCGAGCGATGAAGCGTCTTCGATAAGCGTTGGCAGGCGTTCGACCTGGCGCTCGCTTTCGCCCCTGGCGACGAAATCCCTGAGACGACGAATGACGTCGCCGGCACGCAAGGCCTGCTCTGCAGCCTTTTCGACAGCCTCTCGCAACATTGCGGCGTTCTCGTCGTTGCTCTTCTCGAGCAGACGGCGGCTGCCTTTGAGGTAGTTGGTGATGGCCGTCAGCGGCTGATTGATTTCATGCGCCAATGTCGAGGCCATTTCGCCGAGCGCCGTGAACCTTGCCATATGAAGCAGTTCCTGCTGTTGTTCCTGCATCCTCGCTTCCGTTCTATGGCGCTCGGTCAGGTCGCGACAGAAGCCCGTAAAGAAACGGCCCGTTCCCGGATGCATTTCGCCGACGGCTAGTTCCATCGGAAAGGTCGACCCGTCCTTGCGCAACCCAGTTACCGTACGGCCGAGTCCGATAATGCGGCGTTCTCCCGTCGTGAGGTAACGCTGCAGGTATGTGTCGTGCTCTTCCCGATATGGTGAGGGCATCAGCATCCTGACGTTTTGACCAATGACCTCGCCGGCCTTGTAGCCAAACAATGTCTCGGCCGCCGTACTGAAGGATTGGATGTTCGCGCTTTCGTCGATGACGATCATTGCATCCGGCACGGTCGCCAGGATCGAGCGCAAGTGGTCCTCACGCAATTGCAGCGAAGCATTGGCGAACGACAGGTCACTGACGTCGGTGCCTTGAACGAAGATAGCAGTGATCCTGCCATTCTCGGCTCTGATGGGTTGATAGACGAAGTCCAGTATGCGTTCTTCCGCGAGGCCAGTTTCAGCGTTGTGCAGGATGATTTTGGCGTTGCGGCCAACATAAGGCTCGCCGGTGTCGCTCACGCGATCGAGCAATTCGAAGTACCCCTGACCCTCAAGTTCCGGCAGGGCTTCCCGAACTGGCTTGCCGATAACCTGCCGGTGACCGATCAGGCGCTGGTAAGCGGCATTGGTCAATTGAAAAACATGGTCCGGCTCGCTGAGCAACGTCATGAAGCCCGGAGCCTGATCGAACATCAGCGCAAGAAGCTCATGCTCCGGCTGATTGTCGTGCTCCAGCGGTTTGCCGTCCGGCGGAGCGGGTTTGGCAGCGGTCTCGGGCGAAGCTTGCCTCTTGTTGCTCACGAAGCAGTCTCCGGATCGAGGAACAGCATCAGCCGCTGATCTAGCACTGATCCGCCGGCCCGCCAAACGATCGCGTGACGATTTGATCGGTATCAAGGCATTGCATCCCCGCAGAGTGCAAATGACGGGACATTACGCGTCTCCAGCGAGGTGCCCGCATGTCCTACAGAACGATCGTCGTCAACTTGGCCGTCGACACGAAACCCGCGCCAATTGTGAAGCTTGCGGCCGAACTGGCGAAGCGTTTCGATGCCCACCTCATCGGCCTGGCGGCTGCGGACGTCCCGCCTTTGGTGGCCACGGGTGAAGGCCTGGTCTACGAAGGCGAGGTCATGCAGATCCAGCGCACCGAGATCGAGAAGCGCCTTGCCCAATTGCGCGACATTTTCGAGGAGCTTGTTCCCTCCTCGATCAGCAACGAATGGACGCAACATATTTGCGGTCCGACCCGCGCCCTGGGCGTGGCGGCGCGTTCGGCCGATCTTATCGTGACTGCGAACGGCGGCGAGGATGTCTTCCGCGCCGTCGATATCGGTGGCCTCGTGCTCGGCGTCGGCCGCCCGGTGCTTATCGCCGCTGAGAATGCCGAACACCTCCTTGGAAAGACCGTGCTGGTCGCCTGGAAGGACGGTAGGGAAGCGCGAAGAGCCTTGTCGGACTCCTTGCCATTCCTGGCCACGGCCAATGAAGTGGTTGTCGCCAGCATGGAACCTCACTCGAGCGAGGATGTTCGAAACAGCCTGGCCGACGTCGCGGTATTTTTGGAGCAGCATGGCATCACCGCACGAACCGAGGTGATCGCAGGGGACGCGGACGGTGATAGGCTGGTCGCATTTGCACGCTCGATCCATGCCGATCTGATCGTTTCCGGCGCCTACGGGCACAGCCGATTGAGGGAATGGGCCTTCGGTGGCGTCACGCGCTCGCTGATCGGCCAAAGCGGCATTACTCGCCTGCTGTCGAATTGATGTGCCGGCGATGGCGACCCGTTCGGCAGAGGACAAGGACCGGCCGTCAGCCGGGGCAACCGGACAGCAATTGATCGATCGCTGGAGAGCTGGCGCTGTCGAGCACGCCTACTGGTCGTTCGGGACAGATCAGTTGGTCGAGCAGTTGGAGACCTCTACCTCTGGTCTTTTGAGCGTCGATGCAGCGACCCGGCTTGCCAAATTCGGGCGAAACGCGCTGACCCAGCGCTCAAGCGGATCTGCATTCACTGTCTTCGTTCGCCAGTTTCGCAGCCCACTGGTCCTTATCCTTGTCTTTGCCGCCGTGGTTTCGGTGTTCGTCGGCGAGGGTCACGAGGCTGCGATCATCGGCGCTATCGTGCTTGCCAGCTGTATTCTCAGCTTCACGCAGGAATATGGCGCTTCCCGCGCCATGGAGGTGCTGCAGCAGCGTATCTCCCGCAAGGCCACCGTGCTTCGGGATGGCTTCGAGCGAAGTGTGGATGTCGAGACTATCGTTCCCGGCGACGTCGTCTGCCTGTCAGCCGGCAATCTCATCCCCGTTGACGGTGTGATCCTGGAGTCGCGGGATTTCAATGTCAGCGAATCTGTTCTTACCGGCGAAACCTTTCCCGTTGTGAAGTCCGCTGGCCAGTCGGCGCCCGATGCCGGCATTGCGCAGCGGACAAATGCGGTCTTCACCGGCACATCGGTCCGCAGTGGAACGGCAAAGGTGCTTGCCGTTGCCACTGGAACCCAGACTGAGTTCGCATCGATCGCCGAAGCCCTGAAGCGACGCATCCCGGAGACCGAATTCGCGCGCGGCATCAGAATGTTCGGATATCTGATGACCGAGATCATGCTTGTGATCGTCGTCCTGGTGTTCTTCGCCAACGTGACGCTCGACCGGCCGTTGATAGAGTCGCTGCTGTTTTCGCTCGCCCTCGCGGTTGGCCTGACACCCGAACTGCTTCCCGCAATCATCAGCGTCACCCTGGCGAGGGGCGCACGGACCATGGCTGCCAGCGGTGTCATCGTGCGCCGTCTGGATGCGATCGAGAATCTCGGCAGCATGGACTTGCTGTGCACGGACAAGACCGGAACGCTGACGGAAGGCGTCATTCACCTCGACGGATCGTTCGACGTCGAGGGCAATCCTTCGAATGAAGTCCTGCTTTGGGCACGGCTCAACGCTACGCTGCAGACCGGATTGAAGAACCCTTTGGACGAAGCAATAACGACAGCGCAGCCTGGCCAGGAAGATCTGTCCCATTTCACCAAGATCGACGAGATCCCATACGATTTTGTTCGCAAGCGGTTGTCGGTGGCTGTTCGGGACGAGGCGCGCGAACAGACACTCATCACCAAGGGAGCCGTCCAGAACGTTCTCGATGCGTGTTCCTTCGTGCGGGGGCCGCACGGTTTGAAATCCCTGGACTTGTCGGAGCGCGAGGCTGTCGATGAGAAATTCCGACGCTGGAGTGCACAAGGATATCGAGTTCTTGGCCTTGCGATCCGACGCTTTCGCAACAAGGCTGGCTTCAGCCGCGACGACGAGACCGAAATGGCGTTCGCGGGGTTCCTGCTCTTTCTCGATCCGCCAAAGGAGGGAGTGCGGGAGACACTGTCGGCGCTCGTCGATCGAGGCATCGGGGTAAAAGTCATTTCCGGCGACAACCGCTACGTGGCGGCGCATCTGGCCGACGCTGTAGGCCTCCGATCCGACAGGATCATGACCGGCGAAGATCTCTCGAAGCTGACGAAGAACGGCCTTCTCGCCGGCGTGCGCAAGACCGATCTTTTCGTCGAGATCGATCCGAACCAGAAGGAGCGCATTGTCGAGGCGCTGCGCCGCAGCGGACACGTCGTCGGCTATCTCGGCGACGGCATCAACGACGCGCCGGCGCTTCATGAAGCCGACATTGGCATCTCGGTCGATACGGCTGTCGACGTGGCCCGCGAGGCCGCGGACATCATCCTGCTCAAACGCGACCTGGGCGTTCTGGTCAAGGGCGTTGACGACGGTCGCAGAACATTCGCCAACACGATGAAATACATCTCCATCACGACCAGCGCGAACTTCGGCAACATGATCAGCATGGCGGCCGCGTCCCTCTACCTGCCGTTTCTGCCGCTGCTGGCCAAGCAGATCCTGCTGAACAACTTTCTGGCGGATATCCCCGCGCTCGCGATCGCGAGTGACAACGTCGATCCGGATCAACTCCGACGCCCCCGTCATTGGGATATTCATTTCGTCAGACGGTTCATGATCAGCTTCGGGCTCGTCAGCTCGCTCTTTGACTTTTTGACGTTTGCCTTCCTCCTATACGTGGTGCACGCAGGGGCCTCGACATTTCAGACCGGCTGGTTTGTGGAATCCCTGCTGACGCAGCTCTTGATCCTGCTCGTCATTCGTACCCGGAAAACCTTCTGGACGAGCCGCCCCAGCCGGTTGCTCGCAGCGCTCGCATTAACGGTTGGCGGTATCGCTATAGCGATCCCCTACACGCCCGTCGCAAATTGGTTGGCCATGGTGCCTTTGCCCCTGCCTGTGCTTTTGGGATTGCTCGCGATCACGGCTACATATGTTCTTGTGTCTGAGTTGACCAAGCATTGGCTCTTCGACCGCGGAAACGGCAGCCGGCGCGGACGAGAGAATCCACACCGGGACCGGGCCACAAGCAAATCGGTCCGCTTGGCCGGCTGAACCAGGTGGGAAGCCGGCAAGCAAGGGAGAGCATTCCGGTGTCAGCCTCCGATGGCGGCCTTGGTGACGTTCACGCCGAGGTCATAGACAAGCTGGCCCCCATAGTAGCCAGTTATCGTGACCAGGGCCGCGCCGGCTATTTCAACGGCGGGAATGGCGAGAGCCAACGTTCCCAGTTCGCGATTTCGTGCCCACAACGCGAGCCGGATGACGCCCCAGGTCAGAAAGGTGAAGGCGCTGATCGTGCCCAAGCTCTCATGCATCTCCGCTATCTCGCTGCTGAAACCGGCAGCCTCGGCGTAATCGAGGGCCATGCCGCCGAAGAGCCAGGTGGCGATGGCGAACAATCCGGCGGCGACAGCGACAAAGGTGGATATCGTTCCTACGCCTGATCGCATCGTTATGGCATTTCTGCCGCCAAGCGCGGCAAGATCGATGATCACGAGCGTGTAGATGAGCACGATGGGGAAATGCACCAGAATGGGATGGACGTGCTGAATCGCGGGCATCCGAAATGTCTCCGGGGAATGAGGGCAGGTATGGAGCTCAAGTGTCGATCAATCGTCGCTGTCGCCGAATTCCTCGTCTTGGTGACCGGCACGAGCGCCGGACGCGGATTTGCCGCCGTCACACTCGTCATCGCCGACGCCTTCGACGGACTTAGGCCCGGTGGTGCTCATCATGGGGATGGCCTGGAGGTCGATGGTTGTCGCAGTGGTCGACGCGGCCGCGCATGATGTCTGGATGGATTCCGCGGCGGCAGGTAGGGAAAAAGCGGTGAGCCCCCCAAGGGAGACGAGCAGGACAGGGAGATTGCGCATGGTTTTTCGTATCCTTCTTCGCACACCCGTCATCGGGCGCGATGGCCTTGATAGAGGCCTTGTGCTTGCCGCCGGCTGACGATGACTGACAGCGTTTTGACAGCTTCGGCATGCGACAGCTCGCTTCCATGAAAACCGCTTTGATACGCCTGGCGGCTCTGGGGGTGGCCGCGCTCGTGTTGGCCTCGCCGCTGGTCGTCAGGGCACAGGATGACGATGATGACCACGATCGGGCGCGCGATCTCCATGAGCGCGGCGAGATCGAGGGCCTCGCCGACATCATGGCCATTGTCCGCGCCAAGGCCCCCGGTGAGATCGTCGCGGTCGACCTCATTCGCGCCGGGGACAAGTGGATCTACAGGTTCCAGGTGGTTGCGGCCGATGGCCGGCGCAGGATCGTTGACGTTGATGCCGGCGCCGGCGGCGTCTTGCGCAGTGAAGGTGACCATAAATGAAGATCCTCGTGGCGGAAGACGAACCGCGCATCGCGGCCGATATCGCGGCGGTCCTGAAGGCCTCGGGCATGGCCGTCGATATCGTCGGCGATGGCGAAGCGGCCTGGTTTGCAGGGGATGTCGAGAACTACGATGCCGCGATCCTCGATCTGGGATTGCCGAAGCTTGACGGCCTCACGGTGCTGAAGCGCTGGCGTGCCAATGGCCGGCGCTTTCCGGTCTTGATCCTGACGGCGCGGGGACTGTGGACCGAGCGGGTGGAAGGCATCAATGCCGGCGCCGACGATTACCTTCCGAAGCCCTTTGAAATGGAGGAACTGCTGGCGCGATTGCGCGCCATCCTGCGCCGTTCGAGCGGGCAGGCGGCTCCGGTGCTGAAATCGGGCCCCTTGCTGCTCGACACGCGCCAGATGCGCATCTTGCTCCGCGGCATCCCCGTGGCGCTTTCGCCGCTTGAGTATCGGCTCCTCGCGTTCCTGATGCATCATGCAGGCCGTGTCGTTGCGCCGACTGAACTGGCGGAACATCTTTACAGCTCCGAGCATGATCGCGACCCGAATACGATCGAAGTTATCGTTGCGCGGCTTCGGCGGAAACTCGGCAGCGATATCATCGAAACCCGGCGCGGCTTCGGATATTTCGTGCCGGACGGGCCCGGCTGATGCGCAATTCGATCCGCCTCAGGCTTTGGTCGGCCGCGGCCATATCGATCGTGGTTGCGCTTGCCATCGCTGGCGTCGGCCTGCGCTATCTGTTCGAGCTCAACGTCGAGCGGCGGGTCGTCAGCGAGCTGACCGTCGACCTCAACGAGCTGATCGGCGCGACGAGCTTCGCAGCCGATGGCCGCCTGTCGGTCGCTTCGACGCTGTCGGACCAGCGCTTCGCCAGCCCGCTATCCGGGCACTACTGGCAAGTGGAGGATCTGGCCACGCACAACCTCGTTCGATCGCGTTCGCTATGGGATGCCACGCTTGCCTTGCCTGACCTGGCAGCTGGCGGCGAGCTGCGCAAGGAAGAGCTCAACGGGCCGGGGGGCGAGCTCACCGTTGCCGTTGTGCGCACGATCACCGATGCCGACGGGCGGGCGTTTCGTGCCGTCGTGGCGGAAGACCATCGCAATGTGGAAGTCTCCGTAGGCGAATATGTCCGTGACCTCGCGCCGGCACTCATGGTGCTCGCGCTTGCCCTGATGGGCGCGTTCTTCATCCAGATCACCGTCGGTCTGGCGCCATTGGAAGGCCTGCGGGTCGCCCTCAGAGACGTGATCGCGCTGCGCAAGGCTCGGCTCGACGTGGCCGCGCCAAGCGAAGTGCAGCCACTCGCCGACGAAATCAATCGCTTGCTCGCCGCCCAGGAGAAAGCCCTCTCTCGCGCGCGCTCGCGCGCCACTGACCTGGCGCACGGCCTCAAGACGCCCCTGCAGGTGCTGTCCGCCGATATCCGGGCGCTGCGCAAGAAAGGCGAGACCGAGCTTGCCGACGAGATCGAGAAAAGCGCCGGCGCGATTCGCCGCCACGTCGAGCGGGAATTGGCGCGCGCCCGGTTGGCGCCTGGCGTTTCGGGCGATGCCGCGTGCCTTGTCCGAGAAGTGGCGAAGGGCGTCGTTGCCGTTGTCAAACGTACGCCAAGGGGCAGGCAGCTGTCATTCGGGATCGATGCCGCCGAGGATTTCATGGCGCCGGTCGAAGAGGGCGATCTATCTGAGATTCTCGGCAACCTGGTGGAAAACGCGACGCGCTTCGCGAAATCCCTGGTTCACGTAAGCGCATCCGCGAGCGCTGGCGAGACGATCATCAAGGTCGTCGATGATGGGCCGGGCATTCCCGAGGCCGCCAGGCATGCGGCGTTGTTGCGTGGCGTTCAGCTCGATAGCAAGGGCGGCGGCAGCGGTCTCGGCCTGGCGATCGTCTCGGATATCGTCGAAGCCTATGGCGGCCGCCTCGAAATGGCGAATGCCAGCCCTGGTCTGGCGGTAACGATCTACCTGCCTCGGCATGGTTGAGACCTCAGGCAAAACCGGGAAAATAGTCGACCTTTATCTTCGAACGGCTGACGCCCATGGCCAGGAGCTTCTGGCGCAATGCCTTGACCATCGCCTGTGGGCCGGAAATGTAGAAGGTGCGTTCGAGATAATCGGGCATTGTCAGCCGCACCAGGCGGGCATCGATATAGCCGGGATATTGGCCGCGCTCAGCACCTTTGGCCACGGCATGAAACGTCCTTATCCCCAGTTCGCGTCTCGCCAAGCCAAGCACGTCGCGATAGGCGATGTCGTCATGTCCCTCTGTTCCGTAGAGGACGACGATCGGCCGCACTTCCTTGCGATCGACAAGATACTGCAACATCGAACGGAACGGCGTGATGCCGATGCCGCCCGCCAGGAACGCGATCTTGGTTTTCGGGTCGGACGGCAACGTGAAATCGCCGGCAAGTTGTGAAGCGTGGATCGTGGCACCGGGCTTCATGCTGCCAAGCGCCTGCTTGAAGGCGCTCGATTGTGGATAGAACTTGACGCCCAGCCGTACCGATTGCTCGGTAGGCGATGAGGCGACGGTGAAGTAGCGGCGGTTACCGCGATTGTCGGAACGGTCGAGGCCAAGCGTCCATTCAAGGTACTGGCCTGCCTGGAAGGCAAGCTTTCGCGGTGACCTGAAGATGAAGTCGTAGCTGTCGGCGGCGGTTTGCTCGATACGGTCCAACGTCAGCACGAAGCGACCTTTCGGACCGACCGCATAGGCGAAAAGATTGCCTGCTAGAAGCGCAAGCTCGGGCGTGAAATAAAGCGAGCCGACATGAATGTTGGGCGCGAAAAGGAAGCCGACGATGGCCGCAAAGGCGACCCGCGGCCAGCGCTGTGCGGGCGCCGTCAGCGGCTCGGTCAGCATCACGAAAGCGAAGAACAATAGCGGTGACGAGCTCAACGTTTCCTTGAAGGCAGTGCCATACTGCGCTGGCTGGGTTGTTGCCAGGACGGTAACCAGGGCCACGACCAGAAATGTCGCGACAAGATCCAGGCGGCGCAGCTTTCGGACGATAAGAATGCCGCCGATCACCACCAGGGGAAGCAGCCAGGGGTTGCCACCGACCCACCATGTGGCGGGCTGTTTCAGCAGCAATGCCGACAGTGCCACGCCGACGGCCGCTGGATTGAAAAGGTGTTTTCGACCAACGGCCAGGATGTATTTCGATGAGATTGCCCAAACAGAGGCGAAAGCAACTGCCGCGATACCCTTCAGGTCCGTGACGGCGACCGGATCGAGGATGAGGGCCAGAATGAGCCCGGTGATATAGACGGATTCGCTGTTTGCCGGGACCTCGAAGACCAGCGCGAAAGCCTTGTTGGTGACCCAGCAGGCGCCGACTGCCAGGGCAGTGGTGAAAGCGAGTGCGAGCGGATCGTGCGGAACGAGCCGGACGAAGCAGAAGGCGAAGGCCGTGCCCAGAAGCACCACCAAATAGTTGAGCACCAGCCGGTACATGGTCAGGTGATCGAGGAACCGGTCGACTGCCTTGATCATGGTTCGCAAAGGTCTCCGAATCCGCTTGTCGGCGTGGCGCGGCCGTTGATGTCGACGAGATATCCCTCCAGCCCCGGAGTCTGCTCGATGAACAGGATGCCGTCCGGGCCCATGGCGAAGGCAGCGGTGGCAAAGCGATCGGCTTCAAGCACGTCGGATCCGACGACCGTCAGGCTGACGATGTCGGAGATGGCGTCGGAAGGCTCATGGGGGTTGTAGATATGTTGGCCGCGCGCATAGGTGCCGGATGTGGCGACGCCGCGACCGCGCGGATATACGACCTTGATGATCTCATCCGTCTTGAAGGGGTTGCGGATGCCGACACTCCAGTCTCCGCCGGACGCATTCCTGCCTAAAGACTGAATATCGCCACCTGCCTCGATGAAGAAATCACCGGCCCCGGCCTTGCGAACGATATCGGCGGCATTGCGGATGGCCCAGCCCTTGACGATCCCGGAAGGATCAAGCGAACCGTCGGCTTTGCGAATGTCGAAATATCCGCCTGTCTCGTTCCTGGTCCGCTCGGCCAGCGCCAGCACTTCCATCATCTCGCCGCTCCAATCCTTGACCGGAACGTCGCCCCGGTTGATGGCGGAAATCTCGCTGTCGGTCCTGTATGTGCTGAAGCGCCGATCGATTTGCTCGAAATAGTCGAAGACGGAATCGACCAGGGTGGCACGCGTGCCACCAATGTCGACCGTGATCGGCATTCCCATCAGGATCCGCGTTTCACGCATGGCGTCAGGTGGAAGCCTTTTTCAGGGCGCCGCCGAGCGACTGGATGAAGGCTTTGCTGGTCAGCGTGGCCCCCGAAATGATGTCCACATCGGCGCTTTGCGCGCTGATCGCTTCGTCACGCAGCATGGGCAACGCCTGCCGGTTGATGTTGACGGAGGTACGACGATCATTGGGGTATTTCAGCACTTTGAGTGCCGTGACACGGCCGCCCTGAACAAGTGCCTGGATCTGAATGATGCCGTAGTAGGCGTCGGCCGAAGGGCCGGTGTAGACTCCGTCGGTATAGCCGTGTGTCGCGAGCTTCATGCCCGTATGGATGGCGCGTACTTGAGGATAGTCCGGCCGCGGCTTCGGGATGGGAATGTAGACGGCAGGCGTGATGGCGAATGACGGTGTCTGAAGCGGCGCGGCGTTTGCTCTCGGGAGCTCCACTTTTGGCTCCGGCGGCGAAGGCGGTGGCTGTGTGACTTCCGGCTGGCTATCGGCAACGATGGCCTGCGGTACCGCGGCCGCAATCGCCGCGGGGGTATCCTTCCAGGCTTCGACGGTTGTGCGTGGCGCCGGCGCCTTTGGTACATCCGACTGGGGAATTACCGGCTGGGTCGCCACCGGCGCCAGGACCGGATCGGCAGTGGGAAGCGGAGTGACCCGCGGCAACGCAGTCTGCTCCGCCGCGTTGGCCCCTTGTGTGTCGATCAGATCGCTGTCGGGAAGCTTGCCCGTCTGATCCCAGACATAAGCCCCGGACGAGGCGATCACGAAGAGAGACAAGGCGATCTGTTTCATAAGCATTGTTCCAGTTTCGAGCGCGCTGCGGCCGAGCCGTTGCGTGCATGTTGGGAACAATATCTCATGGGCTAGCTGACAACTGGCTGTCAGCGCGCCTTGGCTTGCGAGAAATGTCCGATCGGCGAACTGGGGGGTCGCTATTTGACTTTGATCAAGGCATTTGCTCGGGTCCAGGGGCAGTGAACGGTTGGACTGCCTTTCTGTGCTTGCCGATATGGACGCCAACCATGACCGAACCGACAATTGCTGCTTTGCTCAGATGAGTCGTCTTCATACCGAAAATCACCTGGTTTCACGCATCGGCTGGTTACGCGCCGCGGTGCTCGGCGCAAACGACGGCATCGTCTCGACCGCCAGCTTGATCATTGGGGTCGCAAGCGCCAATGCCACCACCGCCAGCGTGCTGGTAGCTGGCGTTGCGGGCCTGGTGGCAGGCGCCATGTCGATGGCCGCCGGCGAATATGTATCCGTCAGTTCCCAAGCCGACACCGAGCACGCGGATCTCGCGCGTGAACGGAAGGAACTGGCGAGCCAACCCGAGTTCGAGAGGCAGGAGCTTGCCCAGATCTACATCGATCGCGGCGTGGAACCTCAGTTGGCGTTGCAGGTGGCTGACCAGTTGATGGCCAAGGACGCGCTCGGCGCCCACGCCCGCGACGAACTTGGTATTTCCGAGACAACCGCGGCACGACCGATTCTGGCCGCGCTGGCGTCGGCGGCGGCGTTTTCAATCGGCGCGATCATGCCGCTGGCGATGGTGCTGCTTTCACCGCCCTCCCGACTTGTTGCCGTCGTTTCGATCGCATCGCTGTTGTTCCTGGCCGTGCTCGGCGCAATCGGCGCGAGGGCTGGCGGCGCCAATGTACTGAAAGCCACTGCTCGCGTCACTTTTTGGGGAGCGCTGGCAATGGCATTGACCGCAGGCATTGGAGCAATATTCGGTACCGTCAGCTAGGCTCCTGGGCGAGAAATTCGGCCCGTCTGGCGAAGCAATTCCACGAAATGAATAGCGCTCCTTGATCGAGATCAACGTCGCATGCCGCCTGAGATGGCAAAATTGTCATTTGAGGAGTGTGACGACATGAGCTTTCTCGAATATCTGATCGGGGTTGACGCCAGAACTGCCTTGATGGGACGGATGATGCAGAAGCTGGGCGTCGGCAGGCAGCTGAAAGTTGTGGCGGATCACGCCGCCGTTACCAGCCGCGCCGTGGATCGGTGTCGGTCTTGCGGGCACCAGGACGAATGCGCGATTTGGCTCGACGAAACCCCGCATGTGGATCATCCGCCGGCCTATTGCCGCAACAGCGACTTGATCGCTCGGCTGCAGTCTGTCCGCTGATCGAGCATCGGCGCTGAGCGCAATCGGGAGCGTGGCGAAGCGCCTGACCGCGCTCTTGCCGTCGCGCCGTCGTGCGCGGGCAGGGCGCCACCGTCGCCTTCTCGGTCACGACACGCAACGATCGGTCAAGGTCACCTATACCGGCATCCTTCCCGATCTGTTTCGCGAAGAGCAGGGCGTCATAACCGAGGGTGCTTTCGGTCAGGACGAAGTCTTCATTGCCGACAGCGTGCTTGCCAAGCATGACGAGCGCTGTATGCCAAAGGATGTCGCCGACGGGCTGAAAGCCAAGGGCGTCTGGAACGAAAGTGCCAGCAAATAGTAACACGGCGGCCGACCGATGTTGAACAGCCTGTTTATTCTCGAAGCGTTCCTGCTTTTCGCGGCCCCAGGGCCGACCAACGCCCTCCTGATGGCGGGCGCCGTCAAGCGTGAGAAGGCGACCAAGCTCTTGGTGGCGCAGGCGTGCGGCTATGGGATTGCGGCGGGGTTCTGGTTTTTTTGCGTCGCTTGATGCCGCTCGATGCCATCCAGATACTCAGGCTGGTCGCGGTTGGATGGCTTTCGGTTCTGGGCCTGCGCCTGATGGGCAGGAACCCCATGAAGATATCCGAGCGCGGTGACGGCCTTTCCGTGCTGACAACCACCGCCCTCAATCCGAAGGCTTTCATCTATTGCTTGGCGATGGTGCCAATGGGTGCCGGGCCCGGCGTTCTGTGGATCTCCTGGATAGTACTTGTCGGGATTACCGCCGCCACGGGGTCGCTTTGGATTCTGCTGGGCAAGCGGCTTCTCGGAGGCAGGAGGATCGCCGATAGGGTGGCGGGCGCGGCGCTTCTTGGATTTGCCCTGCTCCTGCTTCGACCACTGTTAGCCGCGGCCGCGCTCTAACGCCCGACGGGAAAATCCCGGCCATATCTATCTCTGCGCGATGATCGCAGCGGAGCAATAGCCCGAAGGGCAAGGCGCATGGCAGACATCGAGCGATCAGCCTGCTGCCACGCTCGTCAGGAGACGAGCACGACCGAGAACGGTCCGGCGTAGAAGAGCTTGTCCGTGACTTTCTTGACCCCGGCGACGTTCTCCGCGGCAACGACGGCGGCCTGTCGCTGGCGCTCGTCGAAAATGGCGCCGTTCAGTTCGACCTCTCCTTTCTTGACGGTGACGCCGATAAGGTCGCCGGCGACGCTCCAGGATTGCTCCCGCAACTCGGCAAGAATGTTCCTGCGGATGACCTCGTCATCGACCGTCGCCGCGCCTGATTTTGGCAATGTGCGAAGGAGGGTGCGCATCAGATCGGAGCGGCTGACGATGCCGACGATCTTCCCCGCGTCAAGGATAGGGACGTTCTTGATGTCGTGGGTCGCCATGAGGTCTACGATCTCGGTGAGCGGAGCACTAGGCGCTGCTGAAACAACGCCAGTGGTCATAACCTCGGCCACTCTGCGGCTGCTCGAACGGACATACTCGTCGGCGAGCTTGCCTGGACCGACAAGAAATTCGAGCCAGCGAGGCCGCGTGCGTCGGGTGCCGAGTTCCCCACGGCGCAGAAAATCGCCTTCGCTGATGACGCCGACCAGCGATCCATCGTCTCCCACGACCGGGAGGCAGCGGATATTCCTGGCCAGCATCAGATCGGCCGCTTCGGCGACCGAGGCAGAGGTGGCGATCGTGACCACCGGCGTCGCCATAATGTCCTGAACTTGCATGGAAATCTCCCGCCTTTCGTCAGTCCTTTTTCCGACGTCGAGGGCATCGGCGCTTTGATCCACATCAGTTTGACGGCCGGCCTTCGCTGTCTCGCCCATCGGGCTCGATCAATATCCGCTCAGCGGCTCCATCGAGATCCTCGTACTGGCCGCTGCGCAAGGCCCACAGGAAGCCAGACAGACCGAGCGCCCCCAGGAACAAGGCTACCGGAATGAGATAGACGAGCGTGGTCACGGATGGGCCGCTCCAATGAGGTCGGTGCGGCGCCTGGCTGGGACCGCTTCAGGTGCCGTCTTCGCCGTTGCCTGAAGCCGCATCGCATTGGCGATCACGATCAGCGAGGAAGCGCTCATTGCGATCGCCGCGATGAGCGGCGTCACGTGGCCCAGAACCGCGATCGGAACGGCGAAGGCGTTGTACACGATCGCAATGGCGATGTTCTGGCGAATGAGCCGGCCGGCCCTGCGCGAGACGTCCATCGCCAAGGGGACCGCAAGGAGGCTTTCGCGCAGGAAGACGAAATCCGCGGCCTGGCGGCCAATGTCGGCCGCGGTTGCCGGAGCCATCGAAACATGCGCCGCTCGCAGCGCCGGTGTGTCGTTTAGGCCGTCGCCCACCATCAGTACCTTGTGTCCGGCGCCGGTCAACGACCCGATCCACTCGACCTTCCCGGAGGGCAATAGAGCCGGGACGAAACTCTCGATCCCCAGCGACTTGGCAAC
Source organism: Mesorhizobium sp. CNPSo 4661 (assembly GCF_057784215.1). Classification (NCBI taxonomy): domain Bacteria; kingdom Pseudomonadati; phylum Pseudomonadota; class Alphaproteobacteria; order Hyphomicrobiales; family Phyllobacteriaceae; genus Mesorhizobium; species Mesorhizobium sp. CNPSo 4661. The sequence goes on from NZ_JBWGIO010000014.1 coordinate 16,558, forward strand.
CTCGCCGCAGGCCTTGGCGGTATCTCCGGACAACATGTCGACCGACACCCCGGCGTCCTTCAACTCCCGGATCGTTGCCTTGGCGTCTTGCCGAAGGGCGTCCTCGAATGCGAAGCACGCGACGATATTTCCATTCTTGGAGAGCACGGTGCCGCCGTAACCGCCGAGTTTGCCTTCGCCGCCGGTGCGAGCCTTCCAGCCTGCCCACCCACGCCTTCCGAGGCGCCACGTATTTCCCTCCGTTATGGCTTCGACGCCGAAGCCCGGATGCTCGGTAACGGATTCGACGCTGGGCTGGCCCGAATACCCCGCGTAGCTGGCGATGGCCCTCGAGAACGGGTGGTGGGAATGAACCGCCATGTCTGCCGCGATCGCAAGCATGGTCGGATCGATCGAGGATGCATTCACAAGTTTTGGGCGCCCGAGCGTCAGCGTCCCGGTCTTGTCGAATACCGCCGTGTCGATAGCGGCGAGACGCTCCATCGCCGATCCATCCTTGACCATGACGCCGGCCTCGAAAAGGCGTCTTGCTGCCACGACCTGGACGATCGGCACTGCAAGGCCGAGCGCGCAGGGGCAGGTGATGATCAGCACCGCGATGGCGATGGTGAGAGCCCGGTGCCAGTCGCCGGACGCGACCATCCAGCCAAGGAATGTTACAAAGGCCGCCAGATGGACGACTGGCGCGTAGAGCGCCGATACGCGATCTGCAATGCGACGGTAACGCGAGCGGCCGCCCTCGGCGGCCTCCATCAGCCGAACCATCTCCGCCAGAAAGGAGTCCTTCGCCGCTGCGGTCGCCAGCATCGTCAGCGGACCTGTCAGGTTGAGCGTGCCGGCCTGTACATGGGCGCCGGCACCGACTGCCTTGGGCGCGCTCTCGCCGGAGACGATCGAGCAATCGAGGTCGGAGTTTCCGCTGAGTATGTCGCCGTCGACCGGTATGCGTTCTCCGGCCACGATGAGCAGGCGCAGTCCGGGTGTGAGCTCGGCGACGGGCACATATTCGCGCTTGCCGTCATCGCGCACGACGAGCGATCCCCGCGACGCCAGCCTCGAGAGGCCATTGACGGCCATTCGCGCCCGCTCCCGCATGACATGGTCGAGCGTGCGGCCGATCAGCAGGAAGAAAAGCAGCGAAACCGAGGCGTCGAAATAGGCGTGTTCACCATGATTGATGGTCTCATAGAGGCTCATCGCGTAAGCGAGCGACACGCCCACCACGATCGGCACGTCCATGTTCATGCGGCCATGGCGCAGCGCGTTCGCGGCTGAGCGGAAGTAGATGCCGCCGGCGAAGGCGAGGGCCGGAATGGCGATCAGCGCCGACAGCCAGTGAAAGAGATCGCGCGTCGCGCCCTCGGCGCCAGACCAGACCGACACCGACAGCAGCATGATGTTGCCGGCCGCAAAACCGGCGACGGCGACGGCCCGGATCAACTCCGACAGGGTCCTGTCCTTCTCCTGGATTTCCGGGTCGAACAGATGCGCCTGATAGCCAAGCCTTGAAAGCGCTGCGAAAAACGGCGGGACCTGTTCCCCGCGCCAGCGAACGGATACTCGCTTGGTTGAGAGATTGACGCGGGCGGAATCTATGTTTTCGAGCTTCGTCAGCGCTGCCTCGATCGCCTGGATGCAGCCCGCGCAATGAACAGACGGAACCGACAGGTCCGTCTGGCGACAGCCGCCGTCCAGCGCGCGGCTGGCCAGTTTTATTTCGTCGCTGGACGGCACGGCGGATGCCGCCTCCACGATATCCAGAGCCATCTCGGCCCCTGGCGCGCAACAGCTCATTGCAGGGCTCCGTTCGCGATCATGACGCGGCGGACATCGCGAAATGGAGTGGCAAGGCCCGCGTCGGCATCGATCTCGACGATCCAGACGCCGTCCTTTGGCGTGTGCCGCACGGCAAACTCTTGTGCATCTCCCGGAGCAACACCCGCCGGTGCGGCAAGTGTCAGAGCTTCGTCTTCTGCTTCGTAAGCTGGGTGCCGGAACAATATTCTGACGCCACGCAGCGGCAGCGCTTTGCCGTGTGCATCGACGAGGCTGTAGTGGACTTCTCCAGAGGCGACTGTCAGCTTGCCTGTCCAGCCTAGTGCTGCCTGTGCTCTTCCTTTCTTGGCCTCCTCGTTGAACTGCTGGCTCGCAACATAGGTGTTCTCGACCACAAGTCCGGTCCAGCTCGTCTGGGCGAGCGTGGCCATGGTGACGTTCACTCCAATCACCACCGCGAAAAAGGTGACGATCACGATCAACATGTGCCTGCCGGTGAACTCGTTCGGCTTGTGTATGTTGGTGCTCATTTGCCGTTCTCCGGAGCATTGAAACTGGCAGTGTATTCGGCGGATTCGGAGCTTGCCTGGTCCTGGATATGAAATCCGAAACTTTGCGCCGGGCCCTTGATCAGGTTCGCGGGTTGACGAACGAAAACCTTGAGGACCTTCAGCCGGTCGGGTTCGACCGCAACGGAGAATGAGCGGCTCGGGGGCTGGTCGACACCGACGATGCTCATCTCGCCGCCGTCCAGACCCTGCAGCATGACCTCGATCGTCCGCGGCTCAGGTATCATGTTGAGCAGCTTGACGGTGTAGCCGTTGCGGATCGAGCCGTCCGACAGCGTCACGAACTGAGGATTGCGGTCATGCAGGACATTCAGTTCCAGCCGCTCGCGCGTCAGCAGCGAATAGACGAGGACCAACCCGATAGCCGACCATGCGCCGAGATAGATGTAGGTGCGCAACCGGAAGATCTTGCCAAGATGGAAATGCGCCAGGCCGTCGACGAAAGCGCCGCTCGTTGTTCTTACCAGCGACGGATTGACTGAACTTGTGCCCTCCGCGGTTGCCACCGCCATGTTGGCATTGTAGTCGGCCAGCGTCGCATAGGAAATCAGTCCGCGCTCGCGACCGAGCTTGTCCATGACACCGTCGCAGGCATCGATGCAGAGCGCACAGGTGATGCATTCGAGCTGCTGTCCGTCGCGGATGTCGATCCCCATCGGGCAGACGGCAACGCAGGCGTTGCAGTCGACACAATCGCCAGCCGGCAAACCAGCGGCGAGAGCCTTCTTGGCATGGCGCGAACGCGGTTCGCCGCGCCAGTCGTTGTAGGTCACCGTCAGCGAATTTTCGTCGAGCATGGCGGCCTGGATTCGCGGCCAGGGGCACATGTAGGTGCAGACCTGTTCGCGCATCAGTCCGCCGAACACATAGGTCGTGCCGGTCAGGACGGCGATCGTGACATAGGCGACGGGCGCCGCCGTGCCGGTGACGACTTCGCCGAGCAGCTTCGGCGCGTCGGCGAAGTAGAAGATCCAGGCGCCTCCGGTGGCAACCGCGATGACGAGCCAGATGGCATGCTTGGATACGCGCAAGAACAGCTTGCGGGCGCTCCAAGGGGCGGCTTCCAGCTTGATGCGGGCGTTGCGGTCGCCTTCGATCGCGCGTTCCACGACAAGGAACAGATCTACCCAAACGGTCTGTGGGCAGGCATAGCCGCACCAGGCTCGCCCGACCGTCGATGTGATCAGGAAAAGGCCAACGCCCGCCATCATGAGAAGACCGGCGACGTAGTAGAATTCCTGCGGCCAGATCTCGATGAAGAAGAAATAAAACCGGCGATTGGCCAGGTCGAGGAGAACGGCCTGATCGGGTGCAAACGGGCCACGGTCCCATCGCAGCCACGGAGTCAGGTAGTAGATGCCAAGGGTGATCGCCATCACCAGCCATTTGAACTGGCGGAAGCGGCCTGAGGCCCGCTTCGGAAAAATCTTCCTACGCGCCGCGTAAAGCGGCTGTCGCGTCTTTGCGGAGTTGACCGCTTCGGCCTCGAGCCGTTCTACCTGCGTCTGATCGAGCACGGCGACCTCCAATCGGCGAAAACATTGCCGCCTCTAACGGCCAGTCTTGCAATCGTTCGCGTTGCGTCGCGTTGATGCAGGTCAAATTCAGTTGTCGAAACGAGTCGAGGCCCAGCCACCGCCGGGCCGGGCCTCGTCGCTTGGCGGCCGAGGGCAGAGAACAGCCCCCGCTCCTATTCTCCGCCACCAAGCGAATGGACGTAGACGGCCAGTTCCTTGACTGTCGTCTCGCCGAGTCGGCCGACCCATGCGGGCATCACGCCGTTCTTCGGCGTACGCACCTGCGAAGCGATTGCGGCCTCGCCGGAGCCATGGAGCCAGATCGCATCCGTCAGGTCAGGCGCCCCGAGGTCCCGATTACCTTTTGCGTTGCCGCCGTGGCAGGCGGCACAATTGTCGGCGAAGACCTTCGCGCCCGGCTCGATGAGGCTCTTGTCCCGCACCGGTCCCGAAAGGCTGGCCACGAAGGCGCTGACCTGAGCGATCTGGTCCGGCTTGAGCGCATCGACGAAGGCTGGCATCTCTGACTGGCGGGTATCGGCATCAGCCGCGAACCGGATGCCGTGAGTAATCGTCTGCTGGATCTGTTCCGCCTTGCCGCCCCAAAGCCAATCGTCGTCGTTGAGGTTCGGAAAGTCTGTCGATCCTTGGGCGCCGGAGCCGTGGCACTGGACGCAGTTGACCTTGAATGCAGCACCGCCCGCCGCAACGGCAAATTCGCGCAATGCGTCATCCGCAGCGATCTCCGAGACAGTCTTGGATTGTATTGCCGCGACATACTTGGACTTGGCTGCCTCCGCTGCGGCCAGTTCATTCTTGACGTCGTTGCGGCTGGAGAAACCCAGAACGCCCCTGGTGGCGGAACTCAGCATCGGCCATGCGGGGTAGGCAATCGTGTAGGCGATCGCCCAGGCGATCGTGATGTAGAAGGTTATCACCCACCAGCGCGGCAGGGGATTGTTCAGCTCCTTGATCCCGTCCCACTCGTGACCGGTGGTCGTGACGCCCGAGATTTCGTCGATATGCTCGTTGCTCATGATCAGTCGTCCTGGAGAGGGATCTTGGCGGCGTGATCGGCATGCGCCTTGCCGCCTGGGCGAAGCGCAAAAGCAATGCAGCCGACAAAGAACAGGGCCATGGCAAGCAAGCCCCAGCTATCGGCGAACTCCCGCATCAAATTGTAGTCCATCGGTTGTTTCTCCTTCAGCGGTAGCCGGCGGCTTCGTCATAGTTCTTGAAATCGACCAGTGTGCCGAGCATCTGGAGGTAAGCCACAAGGGCGTCCATCTCGGTGACCTGCTGAGGGTTGCCGTCGAAGTCGCCGGTCTTGGCCTTCGGGTATCTCTTCTCCAGGCCCGACGTGTCCGCGTTGGGATCGGCCTGCGTCATCAGATCCGCATTGGCGTTGGCGATCATCTCGTCGGAGTAGGGGACGCCGACGCGCCGGTTGGCGACGAGATGCGTCGAGAAATCCTTCACCTCGATCGGTTTGTCTTTCAGGAAGGCATAGCTCGGCATGATCGACTCCGGCACGACGGAGCGCGGATCGCTGAGATGCTGGACGTGCCAGCTGTTGGAGTAGCGGTCGCCGACACGAGCGAGATCGGGTCCGGTCCGCTTGGATCCCCACTGGAACGGGTGGTCGTACATCGATTCAGCCGCCAGGCTGTAGTGGCCATAGCGTTCCACCTCGTCCCGGAATGGCCTGATCATCTGGCTGTGGCAGAGATAGCAGCCTTCGCGCACATAGATGTTGCGACCGGCGAGCTCGAGCGGCGAGTAGGGCCGCATGCCGTCGACCTTCTCGATCGTGTTGTCGAGGTAGAATAGCGGCGCGATCTCGACGATGCCGCCGACTGTCACGACCAGCAGGGATCCGACGAGAAGAAGCGTTGCATTCTTCTCGATCAGAGCGTGTCTATCTATCAGGCCCATGTCAGGCTCCTCATTCGGCAGGCTGGAGAGCGGGCGCGGAGCCCGGCAGGGGTTGTTCCTCGCGCTGGTAGCCGCGGATGGTCATGGTGATGTTCCAGGCCATGATCAGGGCACCGGCGAGATACATGGCGCCGCCGGCGGCGCGCATGATGTAGTAGGGATGCATGGCGGCGACGGTCTCGGCGAAGGAATAGACGAGGAAGCCCTGTTCGTCGTACTCGCGCCACATCAGGCCCTGCATGATGCCGGAAACCCACATGACCGCCGCGTAGACGACGATTCCGAGCGTCGCCAGCCAGAAGTGCCACGTCACAAGACGCATCGAGTAGAGCCGCGGACGGTTCCACAGTTTCGGCACCATGTAGTAGATGGCGCCGAACGAGATCAGGCCGACCCAGCCGAGCGCGCCCGAATGGACGTGGCCGATTGTCCAATCCGTGTAGTGGGACAGCGAGTTCACGGTCTTGATCGACATCATCGGACCTTCGAAGGTCGACATGCCGTAGAAGGCGATGGCCGCGACCATCATGCGGACGATCGGGTCCGTGCGGATCTTGTCCCAGGCTCCGGAGAGGGTCATGAGGCCGTTGATCATGCCGCCCCAGGAGGGCATCCACAGCATGATCGAGAACACCATGCCCAGCGTCTGCGCCCAATCGGGCAGGGCGGTGTAGTGGAGGTGGTGCGGGCCGGCCCAGATGTACAGGAAGATCAGAGCCCAGAAGTGGATGATCGAAAGGCGGTAGGAATAAACCGGCCGGTTCACCTGCTTGGGCACGAAGTAATACATCATGCCCAGAAAGCCTGCGGTCAGGAAGAAGCCGACCGCATTGTGCCCGTACCACCACTGGGTGAGCGCATCCTGGACACCTGAGAAGGCCGAGTAGCTCTTGGATCCCAGGAATGATGCCGGCATCGACAGGTTGTTGACGACGTGCAGCATCGCGATGGTGACGATGAAGGACAGGTAGAACCAGTTGGCGACGTAGATGTGCGGTTCCTTGCGCTTCAGGATCGTACCGAGGAAGAGCACAAGGTAGGCGACCCAGACGATGGTCAGCCAGATGTCGACATACCATTCCGGCTCGGCGTACTCGCGGCTTTCGGTGATCCCGAGCAGATAGCCGGTAGCGGCCATGACGATGAAGAGCTGGTAGCCCCAGAAGACGAACCAGGCGAGATTGCCGCCGAAAAGCCGCGCCCGGCAGGTGCGCTGGACGACATAAAGCGAGGTGCAAAGCAGCGCGTTGCCGCCAAAGGCAAAGACCACGCCGGAGGTGTGAACAGGCCGAAGCCGGCCGAAATTGAACCAGGGTTGGATGTTGAGGTCAGGGAAAGCAAGCTGAAGCGCGATAATGACGCCGACCAGCATGCCGACGACGCCCCAGAACATGGTGGCTATGGCACCGTAGCGGATCGGACCATCCATGTAGGCTTCCGGATCGATCGGCGGCGCCGGCTTGAAATCCGAATTGCGCAACAGGATCGCCGTGAAGCCAGCCACGGCGAAGAACAGAACCCACATATGCTGGCGAAAGGGTTCATCCACGCCGAAGCCGGCGGCCACAACAGCGCCAAACGCAAACAGGCCTAGAAGGACCATCTCCGTGCCATATCTCATCGCAAGTCCCCGTCTCGAAAGTTCTGGCGGAAATGCCCGCTCGCGGCACCATTTCGGGATTTCCCATCCGTTAGCCTTGATTCAAGTCAAACGCGGATGACTTTTGTTTTGGGGATCGTTTGCTGTGACCGCTGAAGCATGGCGCCGGCCGTGACGTAACCAAGCAAGGTGCGTCTAGGAAACGACCCGCGGGCCGAAGTCAGGGGGCGTTGGAGCGTCAAAGCTGAAAGACGATTTGATAGGAGGCGCTGATCAGTCGCCGCAGCGCTCTTCGAGTCGAGCTATGCTTGCGAGGCTGATATGCCGCTTGTTCGCGATCCGGATTGCGCCGTCCGATCGCAGCCTGGAGAATTCCCGGCTTACCGTCTCGATGGTCAGCCCAAGAAAATCGGCGATATCCGCACGTGTCAGCGGCAGGTCGAAACTTATCGAGCTTTGCGGATGGTGAGCGGGATCCATGTTCCTGGCGACCATGAGAAGGAAGCTTGCCACCTTCTCGGAGGCGGTCTTGCGCCCCAGTGCCGCCATCCAGTCGCGTGCGTCATCGAGCTCGCTCAGCGCATGTTTCAGCAGTCGACGCCCAAGCTCCGGCGTCTCGTTGATCATTCGATCGATGACCGTCCCTGGAAATGAGCACAGTGTCACATTCGTCAGGGCTTGCGCCTTGATCGATTTTTTTGCCTTGAACGGTCGGCCCAGAAAATCAGGCGCGAAATGGAACCCGAGAATCTGCTGACGACCGTCGGAAAGATTTCTGGTGAGCTTCACCACGCCCGACAACAGGTTCGAATAGGTCCCATCGTCGGACAGTTCCGTGCCCGCCAAGATCTCATGCCTGGATGACGCTTTGGCCAGCTCCGCGAGTTGGCGGGCGTTGAACGCACTGCATAATCCGCCCTGCCGCGCTTCGCAGGGTTTGCAAATCGCGGGAACGTCGGCTTCTTGAGCATCCCGTCTGGCGGCCATTGCATCGCCCATGGTCAAATAGGGATGGCAATTTGCGCTGGTTGTGGCCTGGGCCGCCTTGATCGAAATCAAGGTTTAACCGGCGTCATTCGGGCAGTTTGATCGTCATGACCGCTCCCGCCGCTGCCATCCATTCCCCGCGCCCAACTCAGACCGTGAGCCTCGGCGACAACGTACCGCGTTACACGAGCTATCCCACGGCACCGCACTTTCATCCCGGTGTTGACGCAGTGACGGTTCGCGGGTGGCTGGATGCGCTTGAGGGCGATGACGAGATATCGCTCTATCTGCACATCCCCTATTGCGACCGGTTGTGCTGGTTCTGCGCCTGCCACACCAAGCAGACACGTCACTATGCGCCCGTTGCCACCTTCCTGCGCTCGCTCCACAGGGAGATCGAAACTGTCGGTGGCCTTGTGAACGGCAGGGGCAAGGTCCGCGCTGTTCATTTCGGTGGCGGCTCCCCGACGATGCTGAAGCCCGACGACATCCTCATGCTTGGAAGGGCGTTGCGGGATCGGTTCGACTTCCTCGACGATGCCAGCCTCAGCGTCGAGATCGATCCGAACGACATGGACGAGGGGCGGCTCGATGCCTTCGCAGCGATCGGCATGACGCGAGCGAGCCTTGGTGTCCAGGACTTCGATCCCAAGGTGCAGAAGGCGATCAACCGCGAGCAGAGCTTCGAGCTGACGAAGAGCATCGTCGATGCGGTGCGCGCGCGAGGCGCTCTATCCGTCAACCTGGATCTTTTGTACGGGCTGCCACACCAGACTTGCGAAAGCGTTGCGGCGACGGTCTCCCAGGCGCTTACGCTGGCGCCTGACAGGCTGGCCCTGTTCGGCTATGCGCACGTGCCCTGGTTCAAGAAGCATCAAACGATGATCGATGAGGCGTGGCTGCCCGATTCCGCCGCTCGCCTGGCACAGTCACGGCTTGCCGCCCAAATGATTGTCGATGCCGGCTACGAAGCCTTGGGGCTGGACCACTTCGCCAAGCCGCAGGACGCGTTGGCGATCGCCGCTCGCGCCGGCAAGATCCGGCGCAATTTCCAAGGCTATACCGAAGATCAATGCGAAACCCTTGTCGGTCTTGGCCCGTCCTCGATCAGCCGGTTTCGCCAGGGCTATGCACAAAATATCGTTGCGACCGGTGAGTACGAAAAGGCCGTGGATTCCGGACAACTGGCAATAGCGCGAGGTGTCGAGTTCAGTCTGGATGATCTGGCGCGGGGCTGGATCATCGAGCGTCTGATGTGCAGCTTCGCCTTCTCGGCCGTGGACCTCGTGGAACGATTCGGGGCGGTCGGCCAGACACTGCTCTGTGAGGCGAGCCGCTTGGCCATCAGCGGCGCCGGTCAACTTCTTCGGCTCGATGGTGAAAACTTCGTCGTGCCGGAGGAAAGCCGTCCTCTGGTCAGGACGGTGGCGGCGAAATTCGACAAATATCTTGGCAATGGAATCGGCAGGCATTCGATAGCGGTCTGAGCATGGCTCGGGTCGCAGATCAAAAATGCTCGCCTACCCTGAAAGGGCCGACACGGGTGCCGGCCGCGATCAGATAGGCGGTCGACCAACCAATCAGCAAAAAGCCGTTGATGCCCTCCAGCGCCGCCAACACGCGCCAGCCATGAGCGGGCACCACATCTCCATAGCCGACCGTCGAAAAGGTTATGGTCGAGAAGTAAAGCGCCGTCTCGAAATCGCTCAGGATTCCGAGCAACCGGTAGACTCCGGCCCATAGCCAGACTTCCGCCGTCATCACCGCGAAAAGCCCCATGACCACGGTGATCATGGCCAGAACCCGGCTGCGCCGCCCATGCATGCGGAAGAACGCCACGAGGCGTGCCATCACGTGGGTGATGGCGATCAGGCCGAAAGTGTGGATCAGGACCGTCAGGCTGATGACGATCGTGCCGGTGCAAAGATTGAGGATCATCGGCTGAAACTACGAAGCCGGACCGCCGCGGTCCTTGCGCAAAATCAAGCCCTGCTGCCAACTCGACAAATTCCCTCGCGCCGGCGGGATTGCAGCTGGTGCGTTTCACCGTTTCACGGAACCGGTGAAACGCCCTATCTCTTTGTTTTTACGCAATTCCGGACGGAAAACCGCTTACACTTTTCCTGGAATTGCTCTAGCCGCCAGCTGCGGCGGCGGAGCCGAGGCGGAAGAGCATCGCGAGCTTCAGGCTTGTCGCTATCCGTTCGGCCCGCTCAACGAACACTGCCGCGATGTCGGGGGTGAAGAGCTCGGACGCCGTCTTGCTGAAGAGAGCCAGCCAGATATCGAAGTCTTCTTCAGTGACATCCCTGAGCTTCAAGTGAGCCGGCACCGGCCGTCCATGATAGTCGCCGCTCTTCAGTATCACGGAGCACCAGAAGTCCGTCATCTTCTCCAAATGAGGCTCCCAATCGCCAGTGATTTCTCGAGCGAAGATGGGTCCAAGTCGCTCATCTTTTCGCACGCTGGAATAGAATTCGCGGACCAGCACTCCTATCGAGGCTCGGTCGACGCCGGGGCGGGCCAGGGACTGTTCGGCGGCAGGGCGAACCCTGTCCAGAAAGACCGGCTTTGAAGTCATTCTCGTTCCTTTTTCGAGCAGTCAGGTGAGGCCAAGGCGGCGAAGGACCGCCTGCAGGGGGCTACCGCGATCATGGACAAGGCGAAATCCGAGATTGTCCGGCGGGGTGCCGACCGCGCAGCCGCCGCTTTTGCCGTCGCGGATGAAGTTCGACATGTAAGTGCGGTGGAAACCCTCCACAACATGCACGCCGCAATTGCTGAGCGAACCGGCAACACCATCGCTGGACATCGTCACATGGGCATAACAGGTCGATGTCCATTCCCAGACGTTGCCGGCGATGTCCGCAACATCTTTTGAATTGGTTCCAAATGCCCCGGAAGGCCTTGGTTCGGGATCTGCCTTGCGGCCGAGCGCCGACTCGTTGCGATATTGGGCGAGCCATCGCCTTGCCGGATCGGCCGGGTCGCCTTCACCAGCTTCTATATCGGCCCGAAACCGCTCGGCCGCGGCATAGGCCCACTCGACATCGGTCGGCAGGCGCCACGTCTCACCTGTCTTTGCCGATAGCCACTTCGCATAAGCCGCCGCGTCGAGGAAGCTGACGCCCGTCGCCGGAACGTTGCCGACAATGCTCGAATCGGAAGGCTTGCAGGCGCCGTCCGAAACGCAGCGGTCATAGTCGGATGCGGTCACCTGGAACTTCATGATTTCCAGAGGCGTGTCGATGGTTTCCTTCGCCACGGGCGCAGGCACGGGATGGTTGTCCCTGAGGAACTCGCCTGGCTGCGGGTGTTCGAATGATCCGGGCGTCAGGACTACCAGTTCTACCGTAGCAGCTGGAACCCGGGGCAGAGAGGACGTCCCGTCGATCGCGTTGCTGACACCGAGACCGACGAGGGCGGCGGCAGCAATGGTTCCAAATGTGAAGACAGGATCGAAGGACATGTTCAAAGTCCGCCTGCGGGTGCGACCCGCCGGTCGCGCCGGCAGGTCGCGGGAGGTCTCTTTCCGATTTACGAGGCAATCGCCTTGGGAGCTTCGATCTGCATCATCAGATCGTCGTCCCAGGTTCCATCGACGGTGAAGTGGGCGGTCGCGCCGAGCTCGACAGCCTCGATCAGGTTGTGATTGACATAGGCATAGACGCCAGGCTGCCGGAAGGTATAGAGCGCCGCGCCTGCCGAACCGCCGCGAATGAACCAGGTTTCCATATCCTTGGCGGGCGGGTTCGCGAACTTGCCGCCTTCCCAGACGAAGTCGCCGTGGCCACCGATCAGGTGCGGACGAGTGTCGCGATTTGCCTGAGAGTGGACGATCAGAACCGTTTCCCCGACTTTGGCCTTCATGGCGTTTTCACCGGTCAGCGATCCGGCCTTGCCGTTGAACACGACATGCGTCGGGATCAGGCCGCGCATCACCTTCACTGTGTCGTCATAGTTGTCGCCGGCCGAGTCGTACTTCTTGAATTTCCCCTGCTCGTCGCGCGGAATGTAGAAGTCGTTCTCGCCGATATAGTAGATGCGGTCGTAGCGGACGGGCTTGCCCTTTTCGTCCTTCAGGCCGTCGCGCGGCAGGACCATCACCGCGCCACTCATCCCCGACACGACATGCCACGGGATCATCGCCCCGCCGGGGGCGCAATGGTAGACGAATGTGCCGGAGCGGGTCGCCTTGAAGCGCAACGTCACCTGCTCGCCCGGGTTGATCAGCGTCAGAGCGCCGCCGCCGAGCCCGCCGGTCGCCGCATGGAAATCGATGTTGTGGGCGAGCGTGTTGGTGTCGGGATTGATCAGCGTGAGTTCGAGGTAGTCGCCCTCGTGCACGACCATCAGAGGGCCTGGTATGGAGCCGTTGTAGGTCATGGCGTTGAGCTGCGTGCCGCCAGCATCGATAACCAGCGGCTTTTCCTCGATCTTCATAGTGAACTCGACGACCTTGGGGCCGCCCTTGGCCACCTGATCATGAGCGTGCACGAACGGCGGCGCGACAAGGGTCACCTTCTCGCGCGGCAGCCCGGCCACATCCTTCGCGGCGGCCATTACCGGCGTCGAGCCGATGGTGGCGACGGCGGCGGCGGTTAGAACAGAACCCAGCAAAGCTTCGCGTCTCGTAAGCATGCTTCATCTCCTCGACTTCAATGGTTTCGATGAAGCCAGGATAGTATCTTTGCGCCACACGTCTTTGCGTTTGCGCAAATCTGAAACAAATGAATTTTCACTTTGGAGGCAATTGCCGACAGCGGTCGTTGCGGCTGCAGCGGCGTGCCAGATCGTAAAATGAAAATGGCCGGGTCAGACCTCTCCCCCAGGTCTGCCCGGCCAGTGCTTCCGGCTCGCCACCGCCGGAGGCAGTCCCCTGTGCTGTCGGATCAGTTCGAAGCGGCTTTGGTCGCCTCGGCGAACAGCTCGGCGAAGGCCGGCTTTGCCTTGCCGACCTGCTTGACGGCCTCCGCCGCGTCCAGGTTGACCGGCTTGCCGACGACGATCAGCGCCACCATGCCCATGCCATAGTGGGGAGCGCACTTCACGCCATAGACACCTTCCTTGGTGAGGGTGACCGCGATCTCCTCGCTCGGCTTGCCTTTGAAGGCTTCCGCGCCGTCCGGGATCATGCCCTTGATGATCTCGGCGTTGTGGGTCTTGTCGGTTGGCACGAACTTGATGGTGTCGCCGGGAGCGGCACGGACGAAGTCGGGCTGGAAGACCATCGAGCCCTTGTCACCCTTGTTCAGCATCTGGACGACATGTTCTTCGGCATTTGCAGCGCCGGCAATTGAGAGCAACGCGATCGCCGCGGCAATGAGGGGCAGTTTCATTGGAATAGTCCTTTCTTTTGGTTCACCACGGCATCAACCGTTGCGCCCTTGTAGATCGCCGGACGACTTGGCGATTTGCGCTGGCGCAAATTGCTCGACGAAAATGGGTGGCGCGGCTTGCAGCGACGCCAATAGGAAGAAGGGCCGGAAGCCGTAGGAGAGTATCGCCGGATAGGCGCTTGGCCGCGTGCGCGGAATTGCCATGACATGCCTCGTTGAAATCCGGGCAAAGCGCCCAAGCGGATCTTCTATCCCGGTTCCAGGGAGAGACATTTGCCTCAGCGCAAACAAGAGAGCGACTGGCTGGCGGCAGCGGGACGAGGCTTCCCTTGCCGATAGCCTATCGGTCGTGACACAGTCTGGTCCGCAACTCGGGGGGCTGCGCAGTTGAGTTGGGGAGGGAAGGCAGTTGGCAAGCCTTGATCGGTCATTGATTGCCGGGCTGTCGGTCTTCGAGGGGATCGCTGCGGCGGATCTCGATCGCATAATCGGCCAGGCGAGGTCCATTCGCATCGCCAGGGATCAACCGGTGTTCGAGCAGGAACAGGAGGCGCATTCATTCTTCCTGCTGCTCGACGGCCATGTGCGCGTGGTGAAATCGACTCCAGATGGGCACGAGGTGACCGTGCGCTACATAAGCCCAGGCGAATTGATGGGGATCGCCAGCGCTTTAGGCCGGACGACTTATCCGGCAAATGCCGTAGCGGCCGTCGATTGCGTGGCGCTTGCCTGGCCAAGCCAGCTCTGGCCCGCATTCGCGACCAGCTTCCCGAACTTTAGCGCCAATACCTACAAGGCGGTGGGTGCCAGGCTGCAGGATGCCCACGCACGCGTCATCGAGATGTCCACGGAGCAGGTGGAACAGCGCGTCGCGCATGCGTTGCTCAAGCTGATCAAGCAGTCGGGGAAAAAGACCGAGGAAGGAATTCTGATCGACTTTCCGATTTCACGCCAGGACGTCGCGGAAATGACGGGCACCACGCTCCACACGGTGAGCCGGTTGCTTTCTGCCTGGGAAGACCAAGGGCTCGTCAAGAGTGGGCGACAGAGAGTAGTCGTGATTGAGCCGCATCGGCTCCTCGTCATCGCTGAAGGCCGCGCGGCCAAAACCTAGTCCACATCACTTTGGATCGCTGCCTGCAGGTCGCGGCGAAGCTGATCCTCGTCGAGATCATGCTCGCGCGCCGCATCGGAAACGGTGTGGAAGGAAGCGATCGGGCAGCCGACGCACAGCATTCCGTGCTGGAGAACGACGCGGATTGCCGCCGGCGTCTCGCGCATGATCCCGTCCATCGTCGCATCGTCGTTCAACTTGCGTTTCATGCCGATTATCTGCATTTGCACGCAAACCATCCTGACTGAGTTTTATGGCGCGTTCGTTGCTCTGAAACAAACATAGCGCTGTCTTGCCTTGCGCGACGAAACCGCAGCTCGACGTGAGATTTGAAGCTGCAGCCAGCCTGCCTTGGCATTTTGCGATGGATCAAAGCTCGACGTTTCTTCGCCGTATAGATCGAGGACGTCCGGTCTTGACACCGACCGGTCATGAACCGGTGGCAGCGTCGATGCGTTGTGCTTTCAGCCGGATCGGTTTCAAACCAGCGAAGGAGTCGGAAATGAACGAGCGTTCCAGCACCAACCGCTTGTCCGCCCAGGAACTGCATGACATCGATGCCTATTGGCGTGCAGCCAACTACCTGACCATCGGACAGATTTACCTGCTCGACAATCCGCTGCTTCGTGAGCCGCTTCGGCTGGAGCATGTCAAGTCAAGGCTGCTTGGGCATTGGGGAACGTCCCCGGGGCTCAGCTTCATCTACGCGCATCTCAACCGCGCAATCAGACAGCGCGATGCCAATGTCATCTATGTCTGCGGTCCTGGTCATGGGGGCCCGGCGATGGTCGCCAATACCTACCTCGAGGGCACTTACAGCGAGATCAATCCGGACGTCGCGCCGGGCGATGCCGGAATGAAGAAGCTCTTCCGGCAGTTCTCGTTTCCGGGCGGAATCCCAAGCCATGCCGCGCCCGATGTGCCCGGCTCGATCCATGAAGGCGGCGAGCTCGGTTACGCGCTGTCGCATGCCTATGGCGCGGCCTTCGACAACCCGGACCTTATCGTCGCCTGCGTCGTCGGCGACGGCGAGGCGGAGACCGGGCCGCTCGCCACGTCCTGGCATTCCAACAAGTTCCTCAACCCGGCGCTTGACGGCGCGGTGCTGCCGATCCTCCACCTCAACGGCTACAAGATCGCCAATCCCACAATTCTGGCTCGCATCCCCGAGGAAGAGCTGCGCGCGCTGTTCGTCGGCTACGGCTACGAGCCGCTGTTCGTCGAAGGTGATGATCCGGCCCTGATGCATGAGCAGATGGCGGTCGTGCTCGACGACGCGCTCGACCGCATCAAGGGGATTCAGGATGCGGCTCGCAGCGGCCTGAAGACCGCGCAGCCGCGGCCGAAATGGCCGATGATCGTGCTGCGAAGCCCGAAGGGCTGGACCGGGCCCAAGGAGGTCGACGGGCTGAAGACCGAGGGCTTCTGGCGCGCCCACCAGGTTCCGCTCTCCGGCCTTGCCGAAAACCCTGCGCATCTGAGGATGCTCGAGGAGTGGATGAGAAGTTACCGGCCCGAAGAGCTTTTCGATGCCTCAGGCGCGCCTGTGGCTTCGATCCGCGCCACCGTGCCGCAAGGTGATCGGCGCATGAGCGCCAATCCGCATGCCAATGGCGGCCTGCTGCGCCGGTCTCTCGAGTTGCCCGGCCTGCACGAGCACGCCGTCCCGGTCGAGCGGCCCGGCGGCGTCAAGGCGGAGTCTACCCGGGTGATGGGCAGCTTCCTGCGCGACGTCATAACGTTGAACCGGGCCAGCAGGAACTTCCGCATCGTCGGGCCCGACGAGACGGCTTCGAACCGGTGGCAGGATGTCTTCGAGGTGACGGAGCGCGCCTGGATGGAGGAAGTCCTTCCGGAGGACGTCCACCTGGCGCGGGAAGGCAGGGTTCTGGAAATTCTATCCGAGCATACGTGCCAGGGTTGGCTGGAAGGTTACCTGCTTACCGGGCGCCACGGCTTCTTCTCCTGCTACGAGGCCTTCACGCACATTGTCGATTCCATGTTCAACCAGCATGCGAAATGGTTGGACGCCTGCCGCAAGCTCGCCTGGCGGCGACCGATCGCTTCGCTGAACTATCTGTTGTCCAGCCATGTCTGGCAGCAGGAGCACAATGGCTTCAGCCATCAGGATCCAGGCTTCATCGACGTCGCGCTGAACAAGAAAGCGGATGTCGTGCGCGTCTATCTGCCGGCGGATGCCAACAGCCTGCTTTGCGTGACCGATCATGTGCTTAAGACATGGAACCGCATCAACGTCATCGTCGCCGGCAAAGCCAATTCCTGGCAGTGGCTCTCCATGGAAGAGGCGAAAGTCCACTGCAACGCCGGCATCGGCATATGGGAGTGGGCGTCGACCGACGGTGGGGCCGAACCGGATGTGGTGATGGCCTGCGCCGGCGACGTGCCGACGCTCGAGACGCTGGCCGCCGTCCAGATTCTGAAACACCACATTCCCGAGCTCAAGATTCGCTTGGTGAACGTCGTCGACCTGATGACCCTTCAGCCAAAGGAACACCATCCGCACGGCCTGTCGGATCGCGAGTTCGATGCGTTGTTCACCAGCAACAAGCCCGTCATCTTCGCCTACCACGGCTATCCATGGACCATCCATCGCCTGACCTACCGGCGGACCAATCACGACAACATCCATGTACGCGGTTACAATGAGGAAGGGACGACGACGACGCCGTTCGACATGACCGTTCTGAATGGGCTCGATCGCTACCATCTCGTGCTCGGCGTGCTCGACCGCATCCCCGAGCCGGCCGGCGCGCACATCCACCTGAGACAGGCCATGGAAGGCAAGCTGATCGAGCACGGAGCCTATATCCGCAAGCATGGGCAGGACATGCCCGAGATTCTCGGTTGGAAGTGGGAGCAGTAGTCGATGACGAAGTGCCGGGCTGAGAGGATCGGGCTTGCAAAAAAGGCTGGGACCGGCCTGCCATGACCGATGCAATTCTCGTCCTCAATGGCGGCTCATCAAGCCTGAAGTTCGCCGTCTTCCAATGGCGCGACGAGCTCCATCTGCTGGTGCGTGGCAGCGTCTCGTCAATCGGCGAGCGGCCCCGGCTTCACGTCGCGCCCACGGCAATGACGCCGCCGTTCGACAGGAGCCTTGGCGAACAGCCGATCTCCATCGGCAAGGCGTTCGAAGCCGTTGCGTCCTATCTTGCGGACCGCGACCTCCTGCGCCGGGTGCGTCGGGTCGGGCATCGCATCGTGCATGGCGGCCGGGAGTTTGCCCGCGCAACGCTGCTCGACCAGCGCACGCTCGGTGCCTTACGCAGGCTCGAGCCGCTCGCCCCGATTCATCAAGCGATCAACCTGGAGCTCGTCGACCTGGCCAGCCGCCTCTTGCCCGGCACCACGCAGCTCGGCTGCTTCGACACCGCCTTTCACGCGACGCAGCCGGAACTCGCAAGACTTTATGGCTTGCCGCATGAGATGTCGGAGCAGGGCATCGTGTCCTATGGGTTCCATGGGCTCTCCTACAGTCATATCGCCAGCGAGCTCCGCAACCGTTACGGTTCCGCCGCCGGCGGCCGAGCGATCGTTGCGCATCTCGGCAGCGGGGCGAGCCTTTGTGCGATGAAGGCAGGAGCAAGCCATGCTACCACCATGGGTTTCTCGACGCTTGACGGCCTCGTCATGAGCACGCGTTGCGGGGCGATCGATCCCGGGGTCCTCCTGCACCTTCTGCAGGACCGGAAGGTGTCCTCGGACGAACTTGCCGACTTGCTCTATCAGCGATCCGGTCTGCTGGGGGTATCCGGCATCTCGGGAAACATGCAGACACTGCTTGCATCGGAAGACCCGGCGGCGATGCGCGCCGTCGATCTCTTCGTCTATCGTGTTGGGCGCGAGATCGGATCGCTTGCCGCGGCGATAGGCGGGCTCGACACCCTCGTGTTCACGGCGGGCATCGGCGAGCATGCGCCCGCGGTCCGGCAGAGCATCTGCCAAGCCACGGGATGGCTGGGCGTCGCGCTCGACAAGGAGTTGAACGCGCATGGCGAAGAACTGATCAGCGCCCCCGACTCCCTGGTCGACGTGCTTGTCATTCCCGCCGACGAGGAACGTGCGGTGGCCGCTGAGTTGCTCGGCTTCGAAGGCAAAGACTAAAATGATATCGCCCGGAAATGCGCGTCGCTCCCGGGCGATATCATCAAAACGCGTTGGAGCAGTTCAGCGTTTGATAGAACCGCTGAACTTCTCTAACTCTTTGTTTTTACGCAATTCCGGTCGGAAAACCGCCGCGCCCTTTTTCTGGAATTTGCTCTAGCCTGGCAACTTGGCGCCGAGCTTCCGCTGAACCAGGACGAGGGTCGGGTCATCGGGATCCGTCGTGACGATGAAGCCCATCTCGCGCTCGAGTTCGATCGCTGCGCGGTTTTCGCGGCTCTCGATCGATTCGATGGTCTCGATGCCATGATCGTCGGCATAACGCGCGACATAACCGAGAAATTCCCAGCTGACGCCGAGATGCTTGCGATCCTCGCGGATGCAGATGGCGACTTCGCCACGCCGGTCGGCCGGGTCCGCGGCGAGGGTCGCCACCGCAATCAGCATTCCATCGGTGGAGAAGGCGAGAAAATTATGGACGTGCGGATCGTCGGAGCGGGTCATTGCGACAAGCCGCTCATGCGAGACTTCCTTCACGGCCCCGAGGAAGCGGAAGCGCAGGTCCTCGGGCGTCACGTGCGTGAAGAATTCGGCGACGATCGGCTCATCATCGAGGCGTGCACGACGAACTTCAAAGCGAAATCCAGTGTGGGTAGTAAGCGTGGTTTTCATTGTCGCCCCTTTCAGGATTGATGCGCGGGAATCGGCTCGAATGGCCTCATTCCCCCATTGCCAGCAGCGTATCGCGCTTGAGAATTTCGATGCTGCGCAGGCTGAGCAGGCGAATTACGCCTTTCTCCTTCAGGCGGGTGAGGACACGGGACACGGTTTCGATGGTGAGGCCGAGATAGTCGCCGATGTCGTTTCGCGACATCGGCAATTCCACCTGCTGCAGCCCGCCCTGACGCTCCGACATTTCGACGAGGAATGCCGCGACGCGCTCGATGGCGTTCTGGCGGCCAAGCACCAGAAGATGTTCCTGCGCTCGGGTCAGGCCCTTGAGCGCGAGAGGCAGGAGCTGGCGCGACATGTCCGTGCCCGATGGAGTGCGAAAGACCCGGACACCGGTTGCGTTGATGGCTTCGGCGAAGAAGTGGTGAGTGGCGTCGGACTCGAAACCGAACGTTTCTCCCGCCAAATGGAATGCGCTGATCTGCCGGCGGCCGTCGGCGAGCAACCGGTAGATGCGGACCGCGCCGAATTCGACCTGGTAGAGGGCGCCCGCCTTCTCGCCCTGGGCGTAAATTTCGGCGCCTGCCGGGAAGAAGCTAACCGGCGTTGCCGGTCCTTCGAAGAAGGGCGCAGGGTTCTGGGGAAGATAGGACGGCAGTTCGATCTTGGCGGAGGCTTGAGCGTACATGGCTGTGGTCCCGGTGAATTCGTGACAACAGAAATCGCGCAAATCCCGCCACGCCGAAATTCGGTTATGTCCCTACGGGAAACTACCTAGAGCCGAACCCGAAAGCATCCGATCGATCCAGGCCTCGTCGTGCGTGTCGCGCACTATGCGATTGACCGCGATCAAGGTCGGCGCGAATTGGCTGGGCGATTATCCGGTCGGAACCATCCATCCAAGGGAATATGGTCATGACCTCCGATGCCGTCGAAATCTGGGCTGGGATACTCGGCCTCGCCTATCTTGCCGCCTTAGGCCTTTATTTCGAAATGCTTTCCGCTCGGAAGCGCAGTCACGTTGCGGCGAGCCATGGCTTCGGTCGCCACGCGCGGTCGCAGGCGGTGAAGAGCAGGCAACAGCAATAGAACCGTTCCACGTCAGGCAGTGTATTTCCGAGTTTGTGGCCGGGCGCGGCAAGACTCCGTCCCAATCATTTCCGGGCCGAGGTGTATCATGAAGGCAATGGTGCTGGAGAGGCTCGGCACTCCTTTGAAGGCTATCGATCGCCCCGACCCTACGCCGAGACCGGGCGAAATAAGGCTCAGGGTCGAAGCCTGCGCCGTCTGCCGGACCGACCTGCATGTCGTCGACGGCGATCTCCCGCGGCAGAAGTTGCCGCTTGTCCCCGGCCACGAAATCGTCGGTATCGTGGACCTGGTTGGCGAGGGCGTGTCACAGTCTCGGCTTAGCAAGAGAGTAGGCGTTCCTTGGCTGGGGCATAGCTGCGGGCATTGCCCTTATTGCGTCGCCGGCGCAGAGAACCTTTGCGATCTCCCTCTGTTCACCGGCTACACGCGAGATGGCGGCTTCGCCAGTCATGTGGTTGCCGACGAGCGCTTCGCCTTTGAGCTCGATGCCGCCGCGGATCCGGTGTCGCTGGCGCCACTCCTATGTGCAGGGCTGATCGGCTGGCGCTGCCTCAAGAAGGCTGGCGACGGCCGCCGACTGGGCATCTACGGCTTCGGCGCCGCGGCGCATATCATCACGCAGGTAGCGGTCTGGCAGGGGTGTCAGATCTTCGCCTTCACCCGACCTGGCGATGTTCAGGCACAGGAATTCGCACGCTCGTTGGGGGTTGCCTGGGCCGGAGCGTCCCATGAACTGCCTGCCGCCGAGCTTGACGCGGCGATCATTTTCGCCCCTGTGGGCGACCTGGTGCCAGCGGCGTTGCGGGCTGTACGCAAAGGCGGTCGCGTGGTCTGCGGCGGCATCCATATGAGCGACATCCCGTCGATGCCCTACCGACTTCTCTGGGAAGAAAGAGAGTTGGTTTCAGTCGCCAATCTTACTCGCCGTGACGCGGAGGAGTTCATTCCGATAGCAAAGCGCGCTCAGGTGCGCACGCACACAAAGGTCTATCCGCTGGAGCAGGCCAACCAGGCGCTGGACGATTTGCGCAGGGGCAGGCTGAGCGGCGCCGCGGTTCTGGTGCCGTGACACCGTCGATGAGTTGTCGTCTGCCAGTTTGATTTGGCGCAAGGACATAGGGCGGCCGCGCGAGCAATATTCATGGGAAATGTAACGCTTGCGCTGTCACACTGATGGAGGATCACTATGAATACCATTTCCAAGCTGGGAATTGGCACCGCCATGCTCATCGCCGCTAGTACCGGTTCGGTCTGGGCGGCTTCGCTTGTCCAGGTCTCCCTTTGGGACAAAGGGGCGAGTACGGAGATGCCGATGGGCCTTGCCTATGCAGCGCCAGGACTGGACATGACAAAAGCCACCATGGGCATGAAGGTTTCCCCTGGTGCGGTGAAAGCCGGAAAGGTCACCTTCAAGGTGAAGAACGATTCCAAGGATACCGTTCACGAAATGATCGTGATGTTTCTTGCCGATCCGAAGAAGCTCCTTCCTTACATCGATGCAGAGAACCGGGTCGACGAAGACAAGGCTGGCGACAAGGGCGAGGTTTCTGAGCTGGATCCTGGCAAATCTGGTTCGTTGACCGTTGATCTGAAGGCAGGCAAATACCTGCTGATCTGTAACGTGCCAGGCCACTACGGCGCCGGCATGTGGGCCGAATTTACAGTCAAACCATAGGCTCGTGGCTCTCGGTTGGCTCCGGCGTTTGTCAGCCGGAGCCAGCACTCCTGATTGCCCTCACGATTGTTCCGGTTAACGGCCTCAAAGCCCCCGCTCACCGAGCACACGCATCTGCCCGATCCACTTCGCCCGTTTCGCCTCGCTGGCGTTCGCGACCGCGCCGAACAAGGTTTCCCTCACCGGCCTAATCCCGACAAAGTTGAGAATGCCGCGGCGAACGCCAGCTATTCCGTGGCTGAGGAACCAGATCCTGTAGACGGTCGCGGGCATCCCCATCGTCACCACGAGCCGAGCTGAGCGGCCGCGCAGCAGAGATTTGGCGAAACCTTCGCCCTTGGCAGCGTAGGCGAACGCCGTTCCCGGTCGCATCACCTGCTCGAGGAACGCTTTGAGCAGAGCTGGCACAGTGCCCAGCCAAAGCGGGAAGACAAAGACGAAATGCTCCGCCCATGCGACCGCCTCGGTGGCTTCCTTGAGACTGTCGGGGATCGCTCCGTGCTCGAATTCCTGCATTGTCCGAAGGAGCGGAATGTCCAGCAAAGCCAGATCGATCTTGCGCACGATATGGCCAGCGCGTTCAGCGCCGTCGGTGTATGCGGAGGCCAAGGCGCGGCCGAGCCGCTCCGGAGACGGATCGGGGTGGCCGACGATAATGAGGACACGGCGTGATATCACTTCGCTCCCACCAACCGAAGGACTGCTAAGGCCGTTCCACGCGGGCGACCTGGTAAGTGTGCATGGAACCGTTGCGAGCGATCGAGACGTACTCTCCGGTCACGAAGCGTTCCTCGCCGAGGTGAAAGCCGACCTCGTCGTCGCGGTCGCCCTCGGCATAGTCAAAATACCATTGCCCGCCAGGTTTGCGGCGCAAGCGGCCGATGAGATCGTCTTCACCCGTACGGAACCGACGGACACGACAGAAACCCTTGTGCGATTTCCATTCGTCGGCATTCAACCGTCCCTCATCGGTAAGCGGGGCCAGTACGTCGTAGCCTTCCTCGCGCTCGCCCTCCGGATGGCCCTTTTCGCGAGCCAGAAGCAAGCGAATGGTCCTGAAGTTCGGGGTAAGATCCTGCAAAGTGGTCATGGCATCTCCTTTACGCAATTCCTATCGCAGCGCCCGGACGCCACCTTGACTAGGATCAAACGGGCCTCGGTTGTCGGTTAAGAGCTCAGTTGCCAGCCGGAATGTGGTTGCGGACCCAATTGACAATCTGGCTGGTGCCCATCGCGCCCGAGATACGGGCGACCTCATGCTGATGGTGAAAAAGGATCAGGGTGGGGATGCCGCGAATACCCAGCCTCGCCGCGATGGCTTGCTCCTTGTCGGAATTCAGCTTGATCAGCCGCATATGAGGCTCCAGAGCCTTTGCGGCGGCTTCATAGGCGGGCGCCATCATCTTGCAGGGGCCGCACCATGGAGCCCAGACGTCGACGACGACAGGCAGACTGCCGCGACCGATCTGACGATCGAAGTTTGCCGCGTCGACATCCTGCGGTAGTCCGGAAAACAGCAAGGCGCCGCACTTTCCGCATTTGGCGTCGGCACCGTTGCGGCTGAACGGCAGGCGATTGACCACGCCGCATTTGGTGCAAACCACCAGGTTCTCCTGCGTCATGACCTTTCAGTGCTCCTATTTTCGACTGTGATCCAAACGTCCCTCGCCAAGCGCACGCAGCGCATTGAGGATCACAGCGACGTCGATACCCTCTTGAAGCAATGCGCCTGCCACGGGCGTCAAATGCCCCATGGCGGCCGCGATCATCGCCGCGCCTGAGAGCGCCAGTCCGACGATGATGCTCTGCAGGGCGATCGCGCGCGTGCGCGTGGCGATCCGCAGTGCCTCCACAACTGGCCGCAGGCTATCCGTCAGCACGACAACATCGGCGGCTTCCGATGAAGCCGTACCGCCTCGGGCTCCCAACGCGATGCCAACGGTCGCCGCGGCGAGCGCAGGAGCATCGTTGATGCCGTCGCCGACCATCATGGTCGGCGCCGTCGCTTTCTCGGCCTCGACCGTTCCGACCTTGTCTGCAGGCGTGGCATCGGCAAATACGGCGTCGAGTTTGAGCGAAGCGGAAACCTTTTCGGCGGCCCTGCCATCGTCGCCGGTGAGCATGACTATCCGTGTGATGCCTGCCGAACGCAAAGCGCGAACTGTGTCGACAGCATCCTGGCGTACGGCGTCTCCGAATGTAAGAATACCTGCTAGCCGGTCATCGATAGTCAGAAACACCCTCAGCACTTGTGCGTCAAGATACCGGTTCTCTCCACTTTCCGCCCATCTAGGCAGTGGCTCGTTCCCAAGAACGAGCTGCCTTGATCCGGCCGCGACCGACATGTGATCAACCTGACCCTTGAGACCTTCTCCACGATGTTCGCGGACATCACGAGGCTGGGAGAGCATCAGCGTTTTATGGCGGGCGATGCGGACAATCGAATCCGCAAGAACATGATGCGAAGCCAGTTCGAGCGAGGCCAGCAGCCGCAGCAACTCATCGGCTTGCCTGCCCGGAGCGACCTCGATCTCGAGCAGTTCGGCGCCGCCGAGCGTCAAGGTCCCGGTCTTGTCGAAGATTGCGGTGCGTATCTGGGCCAGCGCCTCCAGTGCCGCGCTGCCCTTCATGAGGATGCCGGCGCGCGCAGCGCGTGATACGCCGCCGATGAATGCGACGGGAGCCGCGAGGATCAGCGGACAGGGCGTCGCGACCACCAAAACCGCCAGGGCGCGGATCGGATCTTCAGAAAGATACCAGGCGATGCCAGCGAGCAGCAGCGTGATCGGAAGCAGCAGCAGCGCGAAGCGATCAGCAATGCGGATGAACGGGGCTTTGGCCGTTTGCGCGGCCGCGACCATGCGCACGATCGCGGCATAGGTGCTGTTGTCGGCGATAGCCGAGGCCCGCATGACAAAGGCCTCGCCGGCGTTGACTGTGCCGCTGCGCAAAGCGTCGCCGGCGCCGCGACGCTTCGGCAGGGGCTCGCCGGTGACGGTCGATTCATCCAACACGGCTGAAGCGTCGATCAGGATCCCGTCGACCGGCAGCAATTCGCCGGCGCGGACCAGAAGCTCGTCGCCGACCGCCACTTGCTCGATCGGAACCGTCTCGGTGCTCTGGGCGGATGTACGATGCGCCACGCGCGGCGCCCTGTCGGTCAGCGCTCTGAGATTGCGTTCCGCCCTGCCGCGCGCAAAGTCTTCCAGCACCGTGCCGCCGGCATACATGATCGCGACAACCACGGCCGCCAAAGCCTGCCCAAGCAGCAGTGCCGCCGACATCGAAACCAGCGCGATCGCATCGACGCCGATCCGGCCGATCCAGAAATCCCGCAGGATGGAGATGGCAAGCGTCGCTACGACAGGCAAGGTTGCCGCCGTCCAGATTGCATCAGGCGAGGCGATGTCGATACCATTTCGCCAAACACCCAGCCCAAGTGCCAAGCCGAGGACGGCTATGATCATCAACGCACGCCGCAGCACGGATTCGTTCATGGCGGTCGTCAAAGTTCGCCGATCATTTCGTGTAGCAACAGCCCGACGTCCTTTGCCATGGCGGCAAGTTGCGGGTTGTCGATCGCTCCCATCGCTGCTATCGGATCGACAGCCGCTACCTCGACCTGTCCGGGGGCGATCTCGGTCACAATGACATTGCAAGGCAGCATGGCGCCGATCTTGTCCTCGGCTTGTAGCGCTCGCCATGCAAAATGCGGATTGCAGGCGCCGAGGATCATGTATGGCTTGAAGTCCACGCCCAGCTTGACCTTCATGGTTTGCTGGACATCGATCCTCGTCAGGATGCCGAAGCCCTTGCCGGCAAGCTTCTTGGTGACATGTTCGATCGCCGCGTCGAACGGCATGTCGAGGCTTTTGCTGAAATAGTAGCTCATCTGCTTCTCCTTCGACTGCGATCCTCGTCAGCAGAGACGGTTTGGGACAGCGTCGCCGTAGCTAACCGCCAGGGGCCGGATGACGCTTTGATCCAGCGCAATGATTGCCCGGCGCCTTCGGTGAATGTGGCGGCAGGGAGTTTTCCAGAATGACAATCCGAAATCTTGAGTACGCGGTCTCACCGAAATCCGTCGCTGTCGTCGGCGCCAGCGAGCGCGTTGGCTCGGTCGGTCGCGTTATCTTCGACAACATCGTCAGCGGCGGATTCGAGGGGGAAATCTGGCCGGTTAATCCCAAATACTCGCAGGTGGTCGGCCATCAATGCTATGGGAGGATTGCCGATTTGCCGGGCGTTCCCGATCTGGCCGTGATCGTGACACCTCCAGAAACCGTTCCCGGCATCGTGCGAGACTTGGCTGGGAAGGGGACCCGCGCCGCGGTCGTCATCACCGCGGGGCTCAATCACAAAAACGGTCTGCGCAAGGCGATGCTCGAAGCGGCCAAACCCTCGCTCATGCGCATCATCGGACCGAATACGGTCGGGCTGATGATCCCTCCAGCCAAACTCAACGCGAGTTTTGCCCACATGGCGGCTCGACCCGGGAACATTGCCCTGATTTCGCAGTCAGGTGCGATTGCTACGTCCCTGATTGATTGGGCGGCTGAAAACGATGTCGGCTTTTCGAGGATCATGTCCCTGGGCGACATGGCCGATGTCGACGTCGGCGACTGCCTCGACATGTTGGCAGGCGATTTTCACACACGAGCCATCGTGATGTATCTCGAAACCATACCTAATCCGCGCAAGTTCATGTCGGCGGCTCGGGCGGCGGCGCGGCTCAAGCCGGTCATCGCGATCAAGCCTGGCCGCCACGAACAAGCAGCCAGGGCGGCGGCGACCCATACCGGCGCGCTTTCGGGCGCGGACAGGGTGGTGGACGCCGCCTTGCGCAGGGCAGGGGTGCTGCGTGTGGATGACCTGGCCGAATTGTTCGATGCCGCTGAAACGATCGCACGGTATTCTCCGCTCGAGCGAGCGCGCGTCGGCATCGTCACCAATGGCGGCGGCGCAGGCGTCCTCGCGGTCGACAAGCTGATCGATCTTGGAGGTGAGTTGGCCGCGCTTGCGCCATCGACGATAGAGCAGCTCAACCGCGTGCTGCCGTCGACCTGGTCGCATGCAAACCCCGTCGACATTGTGGGTGACGCCGCCCCGGCACGATATGGGAAAGCGCTCGAGGCCATCGCGGCAGATCCGGAAACGGATGTCATCCTTGTCATGAATTGCCCGACGGGGCTCGGTTCCTCGTCCGACGCCGCCAGGAAGGTGGCAGAGCTTGGGGATGGAGGCGAGATCGGAAGCAAACCCCTCCTGGCGTGCTGGCTCGGCGAGCGCACCGCGAACGAAGGCAGGCGCATCCTCACGGAAGCCGGCATTGCGAGCTTCGAAACGCCGGAGGATGCGGCGATCGCCGCATCCTATCTCAGCGAATGGTCGCGAGCCCAGCGGGCGCTCCTGCGTACGCCCGCGAGCCGGGCTGAAGACCAGGCTGCCGGCAAGGCATCGGCGCTTGCCATCTTCCGGCAGGTGGCCAGCGAAGGGCGGCGCATGCTGACGGAGCCGGAAGCAAAAGCGGCAATTGCCGCTTACGGCATCGCTGTGCCGAGAACCATTGTTGCAGAATCTGTCTCTGAAGTGGCGCAGGCAGCCGGCCAGCTTCTCGAAAACTCCGAAAGGGTGGTCGTCAAATTGCTGTCGAAGGTGGTCTCACACAAGTCGGACGTCGGCGGCGTAGTCCTCGACATTGCGACCGCCGACCAGGCCGCAGAGGCCGCCCTGTCGATCGCCAGACGCCTGCGCACGCAGTCGCCAGGGACGAAGGTGGACGGCTACACCGTGCAAGCCATGGTCGTGCGCAAGCATGCACAGGAACTCATCTTGGGCGTGAACCTGGACCCGATGTTTGGCCCGGTCATTCTGTTCGGCGCCGGCGGCACAGCGGTCGAGATTGTGAACGATACCGCGATCGCCCTGCCGCCGCTTGACGACGTGCTGGCCGGAGACGTGATCGACGCGACCAGAATAAGCCGCCTGCTTATCGGCTATCGCGATCGCAGGCCAGCCAATCGAGGCGCGATTGTCGCCGCGCTGAACGGCCTGTCGCAAATGATCGTCGACTTCCCTTGCCTGGTTTCCCTCGACATTAACCCGCTGCTGGCCGACGCCGAAGGCGCGATTGCGCTCGATGCCCGCATCGAAATCGACCCCCGACGGGTGGATGAACCGGCGCCGAACCCGGCGCTCGCCATAAGGCCCTGTCCGTCGGGATGGAGCCGCGATCTTCTGGCGGATGGTATGACCTTTCACATCCGGCCAATCATCCCGGCGGATGTAGCGCTTTACCCTGCTTTCCTGGCAAAGATTTCACCCGACGACCTGAGGTTGCGGTTCCTGTCACTGCGGAAGAACTTCCCGGACCAGATGCTGAAGCGGCTCACCCAGCTGGACTACGATCGCGACATCGCCTTTGTCGCGCTTGAAAAGGACACGGGAGCGCTGGCAGGAATCGGCCGGCTTTCCTGCGATCCCGATCACAGAAGCGGCGAATATGCGCTGCTGGTACGATCGGACCTGCAGGGCCATGGCCTGGGATGGGGTCTGCTGAAGCAGGTCATCGACTATGCAGAGCTGAGCGCGTCGATCGCATCGAGGGCACAATCCTCAACGAAAACCGCAAGATGCTCACAATGTGCCGGGAGTTTGGATTCTCGATCGCCCACCACCCCGACGAGCCGGGTCTGTCCGTAGCAACCCTGGAGATCAGTTATGTTCCGGTCAGCTCTAAGATCCCGTCTTCCTGAGGCTGGCTACGGAAGAGGCGGTGCCCTCAACCAAGGCCATCATCTCCGCGGTGATTTGGCCCACCTTACGGTCCGCCTCGATCTTGTGCCAGGTCAACGGACCGGCATTACGCTGTAATTGGCGCGACAGGATATCGACCGTGGCATCGGAGGGGCCGCCCTTGCGCTCGCTGACCCGGCGCCAAAGTACCGACGGATCGGCAACCAGCCAAAATCCCGCAAACGGGACATTCGCCTCACTCGCGGCGCGCTCGATCCTGTCGCGGTCCTCCGGTTTGTCGAATACGGCGTCGGCGACGGCGGAGCCGCCTTCGGCAAGGATCAACTGCGCGAGCCAGGCGATCTGGCGATAGACGCGTTCGGACACGCCGGGACGGTAGGCCTTGTCCGGCAGCTTGGTCTCGGCAGGGACGCCATGCATGGCCTTGCGGATGCGATCGCTCTCGACGATCCGCGCACCGGGCGGCGCTCCGATTTGGGTAGCGATCGCTTCGGCTATCGTCGTCTTGCCCGAGCCGCTCAAACCGCCGATTGCAACGAGCCGAGGCGGCGTTTCGGTCAGCAGGGCTTGCGCGAGTTGGAAATAGGATCGCGCTTCGGCAATCAGCTTTGCAGAGTCCTGGCTGCCCTCCTCGACCTGCGTCGCTGTCACGTGAGCGCGCACCGCCGCCCGCACCGCCATGAAGAACGGCAGCAGGATGAAGCCGTCTTCGTCATCGGCGTCGTCGAGATAGCGATTCATCATCAGGTTGGCGAATTGTGGAAAACCGCGATGCCATAGATCCATCAGCAGGAATGCGAGATCGTAGAGGACATCGACGGTAGCGATCTGATCATTGAACTCGATGCAATCGAACAGGCGAGGCTCGCCATCGAAGACGCAGATGTTGCGCAGATGCAAGTCGCCATGGCAGCGGCGGACCCGGCCTGACGCCTCGCGCCGGTCAAGCAGGCTGGCATGGCGGGCGAGGGCGTCGCGAAACGCCGCGGTGAGCGTTTCGATTTCCTGTCCATCGAACACGTGGCTTGTCGCAAAGCCGGCAGAATTGATTTCAAGCACGCCGCCGATATTCGCCGACCCGCTGCCGGCATGGATCACGTCGGCACTGCGGTGGTATTGCGCAATCATGCGCGCCACGCCCGTCATCAGTGCGGCTGTCAACTTCCCCGCGGCAGCCATGCGATCGAGGAGGTTCGATTGATCGAAGCGAACCATCTCAATAACGGCGTCAACCAGTTCGCCCGATCCATTCAAGGCAAGCCTGTCTCCTGCGCGTGTGATGCGGTGGACATCGAGATAGAGACCGGGCGCCGTTCTGGAGTTCAACTCCACTTCCTTTTCGCACGCCATGAGCCGCAACTCCGGCGTCGAAAAGTCGACATAGGGCAGCTTGACCGCCCGCTTCATCTTGAATGCGCGTTGGCCGACAAGGAATATCCGGGAAATGTGGGTTTCGATCGCCTCGACAGGACCAGCCTCGCCATAGGTGGCGGGGTCCTTCAGCATGTCGATCACGACGTCTTGGTTCTGAACGATCATCGCATGCGCCTTGACTTTGGTTGCATCGTCCTTCGGCTTGCCAGCTAGCGCTGAAGCGTCTGGACGTAACCTGCGAGGTTTTGAATGCGTTCCGTGGTTACGGCCTCCCCGCCATAGGGCCCGTACTTCTTCACATCGTCAGGCAGGAACTGATTGCCCCAGACCGGCATGTCGCGCTCGCCATGCTCGGGCACTAGGCCGCGGCCGTCGATCGTCGCGTAGACCCGCCAGTAGGGAAATTCACCGCCATTGCGCGTTGTCAGCGTCGTCAAATTCGCCGGGCGCTTCCGCAATACGTCGGCCATTGGTCCGTCGCCCCTGCCGTCCACGCCGTGGCACACGGCGCAGGAGTTCAGATATTCCTGCTCTCCATTGCTCATCTGCTGTGCCGCCGCGGCGCTCAGCGTCAGCGCCAAGAAACCCATCGTCGTCCCGAATCTCATTTGATCCGCCTCCAACCATCAGGTCAGGCTAAGGCCTGTCGCGCGCGCATACGTTGACCGGGATCAAACTTGAGAAGCGATCGGTTTGATTCAGCGCAAGGACGGTTTCCGACCACCTGGCTACGGCTACGTCCTCCATCAAGCTTCCCGGACAAGGAGACGCCGCTATGCCATTCAAGACATTGCTCACGGTTACAGGGGCCAATCAGGGAGATGATGATCTGAAGCTCGCCACGGGCCTGTGCGAAGAAATCAATGCCCATCTCTCGGTGCTTGTCCTGGTGATCGCGGCGCCTCCCTCTGGCGGAGCATATGCCGAGGTGGTTTCGCCGGTCTGGCTCGCGGAGCGAGAAGCCGAAATGGAAATGCTTCAGAAGCGGAATTCGGCTGTCTCCAAAATGCTGTCGGCTAGCCCGGTATCGACGGACCTGAGTGATGACTACCCGGACCATGCCTGGGCAGATGAGGTCGTTGGCCGGCGCGCGCGTTACGCCGATATAACCGTCCTTGGCCCAGACTTGCTAGCGAGCCAGACGCTCAAGGAGAAAGTCATCGAAGGCGCGCTGTTTTCGTCTGGGAAGCCAATTCTGCTCGTCCCCAAAGGGGCGTCCGCGACGTTGAAACCCAAACGCGTCCTCGTCGCATGGGACGCCAGCCTGGAAGCGTCGCGCGCCGTGCGAGAAGCGCTCGACATCCTTTCAGGTGCCGAGGAGGTGCGGGTCGTCATGGTCGACCCGATCGAGGACGAACGGCACCATGGCGCGGAACCCGGGGCGGACGTGGCAACCTACCTGTCCCGCCATGCCGTGAAAGTCGCGGTGGATCGTCTGCCAAGCTCGAACCGTTCCATCGCCGAGGTTCTTCGCCAGCACGCCGTTGACACTGGCGCCGAGCTCATGGTCATGGGCGCCTACGGCCATTCCCGGCTGCGGGAGAGGATTTTCGGCGGCGTGACCAGGTCTGTGATCGAGGGCCCAAGGCTTCCGGTTCTTATGGCTCGTTGAAAAGATTCTTCACCAGAACCGGTGAGTTCTCCCGGGCGGATTCGTCGTTCGAAAACCGCCTCGGGTGTTGAGCCGACGACCCTGGTGTGTATCCCCGGGTCAGTTGCCCCTTCGCATCCGAGCAGCAGGACCCGGCTCGACGTGTCGAGCCCTCGCGGCCAGGCCCAGCAGCATGCCAACAGCTCTGCCAGGATGTGCCTTGAGGGCGCGCCGGGTCAAGGGCGCATCGGCAATTCAATTGGTCTTCAGCGGACCCGCCCGGTTTTCGGCGATCCACCTTGCAGCCAGCACCAGCGCTCCCATGCTGAAATCCTTGCCATGCTTGGCCACCATCTCTTGCGACAACTTGGCAAGGCGTTCGAAAAATTCATCCTTGCTCTTTTCCTCTGCAGTGAGCTCGGTTTGCATTCCATCCTCCTGTTGTCGGGTTTCGCCCTGGCTATTTGAACAGCATTGCCGGGAAGGTGACGATCGCGGCCGTTCCATCCACCATGCCCACAGCCAGGTGCTGTCCATCGCCGGACCAGGCCAGCGCCGTGATCGCGCTGCCTGAAAATTTCACGACGAGCTCGTCACGCGAGCCGATCTGGGCGACCGTGATCCGGCCGTTGGCGTAGCCGGCGGCGATAAGGTTCCTCACCGGATGCGCCGCCATTGTCTCAACAGGAACAGCTGCCGCACGACCCGTTTCCAGCGCGCCGGAAGCTGCATGCTCAAATGGCGGGGCAGCCATTGACCAGCCGGCAATACGGAAGGCGCCCGATGCAAACAGCGTGTTCTCTTGCGCGCTCCAGCACACCGTGCGCACGGGCTCGGGAAAGCCGCCGACCACGCCCGATCGGCCATCTGCCAGGCGCACAAGGCCAAAGCCTCCTGTCTCAAGTCCGCAGGCCAGCCATGAGCCGTCGTGGCTCCAGCGGATGGAAGCTGGGCGTGAGGGCGTGGAAAATTCGTTTGTCAGCTCGGGACCGCCGTCGACCGCCCAGATCGACAGGCCATTGCCGGAATCGAACGCGAGCCGTTTCGCGTCCGGCGAGAACGCGATTGCGTGTGTCGATGAGGGCACAGCCTGGCGCAGCCTTACCACTTCATCATTGGCGCGCGATAGGAACACATCATGTCCATCGCTGACGGCTGTCATGGCTTTCGGGGCACTATGGGCGATGGCGAGGATCGGCCCGTCGATCTTGATCGGCGTTGGCGCAATCTCGCCGTCGGATGCCAAATGCGAGGCTTGCCCGGCACTCGTACCGACGAGGAAGCCGGAACCGTGACAAACGACGATGGGGACATCGCCGTCCCCAAGCGCTGCGGAGGCGATCAAAGGTGCCGGCGGCTTCTCGCGGGGCCGGATCGTCGTCTGTCCGAGATCGCCGCTGACCCGGATCCTCGACTCCGGCGGTTCCTGATCCGCCACCTGGCCGATTGCGACGGATCCGTCCACGGAGGTGAATGCAACGGCGGAGCCATCGACGCTGAAGCACACATCGGCAACCGCGGCCGGGCGCCGCCAGCTTCGCGCCAGCAGGTCGAACAGCGCCAGGTTCTGCGTCGTTTGCTGGTTCACGGCTTGCCTCCCCTAATCGCTCGTTGCCTCGGCGAGCGCGCAGTCGACATCCGCGACCTTGCCCTCGATTGCCACGATGCGTTCCTCGCTTTCGATGCATGCCTGCCTCATGGCCTCGGCACTCTCTTCAGCGTCATGCAAATCCCGCACCAGTTCAGCGCTGCCGCCGTGCCTGCCGATTTCGAGCTCCAGGCGCAGCACCTCCATCTGGATGCCGGAGAGCTTTTGATTGAGCCGCTGTGCTTCGGCGGTGAGCTCCGAGATTTCGGCGACGAGAGCCAATCGTCGAGCGACCAGCGTGGCCAGTCCAGCATCGTGTCTCGTGCCGCCGCTCATCACTTTTTCTCGGCTGGTTTTTCGAAAGCGGACAGCAATACCGGCAGACCGCCTACCTGTGTCTGGAACTGCTTTTCGGCGGTTTCGATATGGCTCTTCAGTTGATCCCATATGTCGACGCGGATCATGGACGTGGTGTCGCCGGTAAGATGCTCGATCTCGGCGATGCGAAACTGGCGCGATAGCGATACCCCGGAAAACACGAAGTCGCGCAACAGGATCGCGTGGCTTTCAATGAACAGATGGATCATTGGATGCGTCTCCGTGGTGACGCCGCTGGCGGCAAGCTCGGCCCGGATGAAATCCTGGAAATGGCATTGCAGACGGTGCTGGCTCTCACCCATGAATCGCATGACGAAAACGAGGTCGCTCGGCATCAGTCTCACGAGCTCGGCGGTCACGTCGTCCGGTTGGCTTGGCCGGGGAAGGCCTGGGCTGTCATTGTCGCTTGGCATCGTCTTTCCCGGCATTGCCTCCCGTCCGAGATCGGTCATCAAATCGAGATCGGTATCAAATAGTGTATGAAATAGTCGAAATGAATAGACGCAGATTATTTTATTTATACCGCGTTTGCTAAGAGTATATATTGCAACGCACAATGCCGTACAAATATTACATATGTAATATACAACTGTAAAATATCGTTACAGTCATCCGGATGTTTGCTGGGGAGGGCCAGGGCGGTCTCCGCCCAGGCGCTGCTCATAGGCCCGATTTTCAAACTGGCACGGCGTTTGCTTTACCCATTTGCATAAGAAGCCCATCGCGTTCCGACGCGGTGCCAAAAGAACGAAGGACCGGAGGAAGCCGCAGCACACGCGCTTCGACACGCCCATCGCAAGATGCGACTGGGGTGTCGCAGCGCCTCCGCAGCCCACCTCGAGAACCTTTGCCGCGATCCACTTGAATGGCTGGACCCTGTGTCGCGCCTGAAGGCGCAACCCTTTGTCATGCCGTTCGCAAACTCACTGGCGGCGTTGTGTGCCGTCTCATGCCCTGGATCGAGGGATCCATGGCTCAACCTGGTGGAGGCTTATGACGATGTCGTCGTTGACACTTAACAAGATTACCTCGCAGCGCGGTATTTCCGTGGGCGAGGCGACCAAGAAGATTTCCGACCTCGGTTGGAACCCGACCTATGTCCAGGAAGCGATGACGTTTCCGACCGACTACAAGATCGCCAAAGCGCCGCGCGATCCGATGAAGCAGGTGCTGCGCTCCTATTTCCCCATGCAGGAGGAAAAGGACAATCGCGTCTACGGCGCGCTCGACGCCGCGCTTCGCGGCGACATGTTCCGCAATGTCGAGCCGCGCTGGGTGGAGTGGATGAAGCTCTTCCTCGCCATCATTCCCTTCCCGGAAATTTCCGCCGCCCGCTCGATGGCGATGGTGGCGCGGCTGGCGCCCGGCGAGGACCTCAGAACCGGCTTCACCATGCAGATGGTCGACGAGTTCCGCCACTCCACCATCCAGATGAATCTGAAGAAGTGGTACATGGAGAACTACATCGATCCGGCGGGGTTCGATATCACCGAGGAAGCCTTCGGCAAGTGCTACGCGACCACGATCGGCCGCCAGTTCGGTGAAGGCTTCATCACCGGCGACACCATGACGGCCGCGTGCATGTACCTGACCGTCGTCGCCGAGACGGCGTTCACCAACACGCTCTTCGTCGCCATGCCTTCGGAAGCCGCGCGCAACGGCGACTATGCGCTGCCGACCGTGTTCCTGTCGGTGCAGTCCGACGAGAGCCGCCACATCGGCAACGGCCACTCGCTGCTGATGGCCGCGCTGAAGGAGCCGGAGAACCACCTGCTGCTGGAGCGCGACATGCGCTACGCCTTCTGGCAGAACCACGCCATCGTCGACGCCGCGATCGGCACCTTCATCGAATACGGCACCACCAACCGCGACAAGAACAAGGAGTCCTACGCGGAGATGTGGCACCGCTGGATCTACGAGGACTACTACCGCACCTACATGCTGCCGCTCGAGAAATACGGCATCAAGATCCATCACGACGATGTCCAGGCGGCCTGGGAGCGCATCACCAAGAAGAACTACGTCCACAAGGTCGGACAGTTCTTCGCTGTCGGCTGGCCGGTCAACTTCTGGCGCATCGAGGCGCAGACCGACAAGGACTTCGAGTGGTTCGAGCACAAATACCCAGGCTGGTATGCCGAGTTCGGCGACTTCTGGAAATGGTACGCCAAGCTCAGCCACAAGGGCGAGAAGGTGCTGCTGTTCAACAGCGACGTCGGCTACGTCTATCCGCATCGCTGCTGGTCCTGCCTGGTGCCTTGCCTGATCCGCGAGGACATGGTGGTCGACGAGATCGACGGGCAGTTGCACACCTTCGCCCACGAGCTCGACCGCTGGACCGCCGTCGAAGCCTTCGCCGACGAGTATCAGGGCCGTCCGACGCCCGCGATGGGCCGCTTCAGCGGCAAGCGCGAATGGGAGACGCTCTATGACGGCTGGGATCTCGCCGACGCGATCAAGGATCTCAACTTCGTCCGTTCCGACGGCAAGACGCTGATCCCGCAACCGCACCTGCGCTTCGGCGCCGACGAGCAGTGGACCCTCGACGACGTGCGCGGCAACATCCTCGGCTCGCCGCTCAAGGCACTCCGCGGCATGTCGCCGGCAGACCGCGAGAAGCATCTGGCCGAATATCGGGCGGGCTTCACCATCACGCCCATCAACTGACCATCCGAGCGCGGGGGCCGGGTTCCGGCTCCCGCGACATTCCAGAAGAAGGCCATCTCCTGTCCTGCGGACGGGCCGGAGAGGAATTGGGAGGTTATCGATGACTGGTGCTCACACGGTGCGCCTGGAGCCGGTCGGCGTCGAGTTCGAGGTCGAAAACGGCGAAACGGTCCTGAACGCGGCTTTCCGCCAGGGCATCGCGCTGCCGCATGGCTGCAAGGAAGGGCAATGCTCGGCCTGCAAATGCGTCCTGCTCGAAGGCGAAGTCGACATGCTGAAATACTCGACCTTCGCGCTCAACGACACGGAGAAGGAGAGCGGCCACGTCCTGCTGTGCCGGTCGATCGCCTATTCCGACATGCAGGTCGAGCTCCTCAACTACGACGAGGAGGTTCTGGCGAAATCAATCGCGGTGAAGACGTTCAAGGGCCGGATCTCGAAGTTCGAGCATCTGACCCACGACATCCGAGGCATCGAGATCGAGCTCGCGTCGCCGATAAAATTCTGGGCTGGCCAATATGTCGACATCACGGTCACCACGCAAAAAGGGGAGACGATTACGCGCTCGTTCTCCATGGCAAATACGCCGGACGAAACCCAAAAGCTCTCCTTCATCATCAAGAAATATCCCGAAGGAAAGTTCTCCGGAGAGCTCGATTCCGGAGGCATCCGCGTCGGAGCCGAGGTCACCGTCGTCGGACCCTATGGCACCTGTTTCCGGCGGGAAGAACGGCAAGGTCCCCTGATCCTGGTCGGCGCCGGCTCCGGCATGTCGCCGGTATGGTCGATCCTCAACGATCACCTGAAGAGCGGCGAGAAGCGGGACGTCTATTTCTTCTATGGCGCGCGGACGCCCGGCGACCTGTTCTATCTCGACAGGATCGCCGAGCTTGCCGGCCGCCACCCGGAGCTGAACTTCATTCCCGTTCTCTCGCACGTCAACGGCGAGGCCTGGGACGGTGAGCGCGGCTTCGTCCACCAGAGCGTCGACGCCAAGCTCAAGCAGCTGGCGGTCGACGGGCAGGGCGACGTCTATGCCTGTGGTCCGCCGCCCATGATCGATGCGCTGCAGCCCGTGCTGTTCATGAACGGCTTCGAGACCGAACGGATCTTCTTCGACCGGTTCACCACATCGTCCAACGCCGCCCCGGCCCATTGAGGCGGGCCGGAGCGACAACATCAGAGTAACTGCAACAAAGGGAGTGAAGACAATGGTAGCAACGTCGAGTTCAGTAGGATCGGGAGCCGCGGGAGCCGCGATCTTCGCCGATTCGGACAGCCGCAAATATCGGTACTTCGATCCGAAAGGTCAGCGTGCCACCCACTACGAGGACGTCACGGTCGACGTGCAGCCCGACCCCGAGCGCTACCTGATCCAGGACTGGATCATCTCGTTCTCGAACGGCAAGGGCGCCTACATCAAGGACAACACTGCCGCCAAGAGTTCGAACTGGCATGCCTTCCGGGCTCCCGACCAGGAGTGGGAACGCACGCACTACCAGCGCCAGTCGAAGATCGAGACGATGGTGCAGAGCGTCATCACCAATGCCCGCCGTGCTGGCGCGCCGAAGACCTTCGACAAGGTCTGGGCCAAGCTTCTGCAGGCGCATCTCGGGGCATGGAAGCACGCCGAGTTCGGCCTGGGCACGTCGCTCATGCAGGCGCAGCGCTACGGCTACACGCAGATGATCAACAATGCGACGCTGACCAACTCCTCCTACAAGCTGCGGCTCGCACAGGACATCACGCTCTACCTCGCCGAGATCGGCATGGACATCGCCGGCTGGGACGACGAGCTCGGCAAGAAGCACTGGCTCGAGGACGGCGTGTGGCAGGGCACCCGCGAGGCGGTCGAGACCATCATGGGCACGGCCGACTATCTCGAGCAGTATTTCGCCATCAACATCGTGTTCGAGCCGCTGGTCGGCGAGTTGTTCCGCTCCGGCTTCCTCATGCAGGCGGCGGCGGCCAACCACGACTTCATCACGCCGCCGGTGATTTCGGCGGCCGAAGCCGACTACGAGCGCAACCTCGCCAACACCATCGACCTGATCTACCTGCTCGCCAACGACGAGAAGCACGGCGCGGCCAACAGGAAGCTGTTCCAGGGCTGGGCGAACAAGCACGGCGCGCTCGCCGACAAGGCAGCCACCGGCCTCCAGCCGATCTGGTCGATGCCGCATTCCAAGCCGGTTTCCTTCACCGACGTTCGCGCCCAATCCGAGGAACGGATCGGCCGGATCCTCGGCGAACTCGGCCTCAAGCGCTGAACAGGGGAGAAAAGATCATGTCAGTAGCAGCACGCGACGCCTCGCAGTCCAACATCTTCAAGGCGATGAAGGACATCACCTTCGAACAGACGATCTCGCACCAGTGCGGCGTCACCATGAACGACTCGGTCGAGGCCCGCGCCATCGCCGAATTCATGGGCAAGAAGCCGGGGGTCACAGTCACCTATCAGCCGGCCATGATCCGCATCGACGGCAACGGCAAGCTGATCTTCAAGATGGACGAAATCAGCGAGTATCTCGGCCGCGATATGACCGCCGAGATCTTCGAGGTCAACACCTCCACCCACTACGGCCGCATGGTGCGCATCGACGACAACACCGTGATCCTGTTCGGGAACATGGACGAGGTCTTCGAATACATCTGAGGAAGCCCCGGCGCGCTGCCTGGCGGCGCGCCGGCACCCGTCAACACGACGCCCCATCAACATGACGACTGCGGAGGCAAAAAATGTACAGGACACCTGAAGGCAAGGACATCTTCGTGGTCGACGGCCACACCCATTTCTGGGACGGCAGCCCGGAAAACCAGAAGAACATCCACGGCAAGCAGTTCATCGACTGCTTCTATGCCTATCACACGGGCCTGAGCCCGAAGGAACAGCTCTGGGAGAAGGGCAAGTTCGAGAAATACAGCGCCGACGATCTCTATCGCGACCTGTTCATCGATGGCCCGGACGACGTGGCGATCGTCCAGTCGACCTATCTGAAGGATTTCTACAAGAACGGCTTCAACACGATCGAGCGCAATGCCGAGGTCGCCAAGCGCTATCCGGAGCGCTTCATCGTCAACGGCGCCTTCGATCCGCGCGATGGCGAGAAGGCGCTTGAGTACATCCACTTCCTCAAGGAGACCTACAACGTCAAGGGCGTGAAGATGTACACGGCCGAATGGAATGGCGCCTCCAAGGGCTGGAAGCTCACCGACCCCGACGCCTACAAGTGCTTCGAGCTGTGCGAGAAGCTCGGCATCAAGAACATCCACGTCCACAAGGGCCCTACGATCATCCCGCTCAGCAAGGATGCCTTCGACGTGCATGACGTCGACCATGCGGCGACGGATTTCCAGGGCCTCAACTGGATCATCGAGCATTGCGGCCTGCCGCGCCTCGACGATTTCTGCTGGATCGCGACACAGGAAACCAATGTCTATGGCGGCCTGGCGGTGGCGCTTCCCTTCATCCACTCGCGCCCGCGCTACTTCGGCGAGGTCATCGGCGAATTGCTGTTCTGGATCGGGCCGGAGAAGATCCTGTTCGGCTCCGACTACGCGATCTGGACGCCTCGCTGGCTGGTCGAGAAATTCTGGGCCTACCAGATCCCGCAGGACATCGCCGCGGAACGCGGTGTGCAACTGACCGACGAGATCAAGGAGAAGATACTCGGCCTGAACGCCGCGCGTCTCTACAACATCGACATCGAAGCGAAGAAGAAGGCGCTGGCAAGCTCGCCTTTCAGCATCGCGGCGGAGTAGAGGCCATGGCAACCGCCAGTGTTTCCGACAGCCGCGAGAAGGAACTCTGGCGGCGCCTTGGCGAGGTCAACGACCCGGAACTCGACGAGCCGATCACCGAGATGGGCTTTGTCGAGCGGGCCGATATCATCGGTGACGGCGGCGTGGAGATCGACTTCCGCCTGCCGACCTACTGGTGCTCGCCCAACTTCGCCTTCCTGATGCTCGACGGCGTGCGCAAGGCGCTCGACCAGCTCTCCTGGTCGCCCGCCTATCGTGTCAGGCTGCACGATCACATGTTCGCCGAAGAGGTCAATCGCGGCATCGAGGAAGGCAAGACGTTCGGCGACATATTCGCCGGGCTCGCCGGCGATGAGGATATCGGCGCGCTGCGCGAGACCTTCAGCATGAAAGCCTTCAAGCGGCGCCAGGAAGCGGTGCTGCTGAACTTGAGAAGGCAAGGGCTGACGGATCGCGAGATCCTCGGCATGGACCTTGCCGCATATGATGCAGCCCGGCTCGGGCTCGGCGACGCGGCAAGGCAGAAGGCGAGATACCGGGCGGCGCTGGTCGAGCGCTTTCCGGCGCGGAGGCAGGGCGATCCGCTGTTCGTCACGTGGGAGGGGCAGAAAATCTCGCCCATGGCCCTCGATGCCTATCTCGCCGAACTGCGCAGCGTGCGCGTCAACATGGAGTTCAACGGCGCGCTTTGCCGTGGGCTCAAGCAGACCAGATACAAGGAGCTGGACGTGATCGACGGCGAGCCGACGCTGGTCGACTTCATCATGGACCGCGTGCCGGAGCGAAGCGCGCCGGCCACCTGATGCATGTCGCCCAAAAGTGCGCAGCGGTTTTGGGAGAACGACATGCATCAAAACAAAAGACTTAGAGCGCGCCGCCTGAATCCGTTTCTGCGCGACGCGCTTTAAGCAGAACCGAAGCAACGGCCTCCCTCGCACGAGGCCCCTAACCAACAACCCGCCCGTAAGGCGGAAGGAGGAGTCATGCCCAAAATTATGCTTCACAATTCCGAGGCCCGCCGTGCGCTGGCGCGTGGTGTCTTTCGGCTCGCCGCGGCCGTCGAGCCTACGCTTGGTCCCAAAGGCATGAATGCCATGATCGACCGGCCGATCGGCACGCCGATGGTGACGCGCGACGGCGTCAGCATCGCCTCCGAGATCGAGCTCCACGATCGCTTCGAGAATATGGGCGCGCAGGTCGTGCGCGAAGTCTCGATGCAAACCAACGAGGTCGCCGGCGACGGCACGACGACCGCCATCGTGCTCGCCAACGCGCTGATCCAGGGCGGCATCGCAGCGAATGAGCGCGGCGCGAAATCCGTCGATCTGTGCAAGGGCATCGAGCTTGCCGTAACGGCGGTTGTGGATGCTCTCAAGGCTTCGGCCAAGCCCGCCAAGGGCAATGGCATTCTCGCCTCCGTCGCCAACATCGCCGCGACCGACGCCAAGCTCGGCGCGCTGGTGGCGGAAGCGCATCAGCGCGTTGGCGCCGAAGGCGTCATCACCACCGACTTCAGCGTCACCACCGAGACCACGCTCGACGTTGTCGAAGGCATGTCCTTCGATCGCGGCTACCTCTCGCATCACATGGTCACGGACCAGGAGAAGATGGAGGCCGTGCTCGAGCGGCCCTTCATCCTGATGACCGATCTCAAGATCAAGGAGCCGCAATCACTAGAGACCGCGCGTCGCATCGCTAAGGAGGCCGGCCGGCCGCTCTTGATCGTGTCCGAGGAAGTGTCGCCCGAAGTCGTCGTCACACTGCTCGGCAAGCAGGGGCCTGGCAAATACCTCATCGTCCATCCGCCGGAATACGGCCATTGGCGCAAGGCGATGATGGAGGATCTGGCGATCATCACCGGTGGCAGGGTGATAGCGCGCGATCTCGGCGGACGACTAGAGGACATCACGGTCGACGATCTCGGGACCGCCGACCGGGTGAAGACCAGCTCGTCATACACCTCGATCATCCGCGGCGGTGGCGACCATAATGCGATCGCCTCGCGGCGCGCCCAGGTGCAGCGGCAATATGAAGCCGCGCCCCCGAACATAGAGCAGGACAAGCTGCGCGAGCGCCTGGCCAAACTCTCCGGCGGCACCGCGATCCTCTATGCCGGCGGCGTCACGCCGGTCGAGCAGAAGCGGACCATCCAGCTGATCGAGGATTCGCTGAACGCGGTGCGCGCGGCCTCCGAGGAGGGCGTGGTCGCCGGAGGCGGTTCCGCGCTCGCCCAGATCGCGCCGCTGCTCGACAAGGTGGCGGCCGGTGTCGATGGCGACATCGCCGAAGGCGTGCGCCTGGTGCGCTCTGTGCTGACGCGGCCGCTGTGGCGCATCGCCGTCAATGCCGGCGCCGATCCCGAAGCGGTGGTGGCCGAGGTGACGCGCATCAACGGCGGCTACGGCTACAACGCGTCCGCCGGCAGCTACCAGAACATGTTCGAAGCCGGGATCATCGATCCCGTCCGCGTCACCTACACGGCGCTCGCCAACGCGGCGTCCGTGGCGACGCTGATCCTGACCACAGAGACATTGATCGGCGATCTTGCCGAGGACGAGGACCCGACCGCCGGGCCGGCGCTCGGCGGCGGCGCGGAAAAGCTTGGCCGCGCCTGACGCGGCATTCACCGAACGATTTGAAAGGACACGACGATGAAAGCTGCCAGACTTTACGAATACGACCCGAAAATGAACGTGAAGCTCAAGATCGAGGATGTCGCCGCACCGACGATCACCGCCCCGGACGAGGTGATCGTGCGCGTCGGCGCCGCCGGCTTGTGCCGCACCGACCTCCATATCATCGAAGGGGTGTGGAAGCCGACCATGGATCCCGACGGCAGCCTTCTGCCCTACATCATGGGGCACGAGAATGCAGGCTGGGTCGAGGAGGTCGGCAGCGGCGTCAGGTCGGTCAAGCGCGGCGATGCCGTGATCTGCCACCCGTTCCGCTCCTGCGGCATCTGCCTCAACTGCCGCCATGGCGAGGACATGTACTGCGACAACGGCCAGTTCCCGGGCCTCGGCATGAACGGCGGCTTCGCCGAATACTTCATCACCAGCGAGCGCTCGCTGATCAAGCTCAACGCCAATGTCACGCCGATCGAGGTGGCGCCGCTGGCCGACGCCGGCATCACCGCCTACCGGGCAGCCAAACGAGCGGCGAAACTGCTCCGGCCGGGG
Organism: Mesorhizobium sp. CNPSo 4661; assembly: GCF_057784215.1. Lineage (NCBI taxonomy): Bacteria > Pseudomonadati > Pseudomonadota > Alphaproteobacteria > Hyphomicrobiales > Phyllobacteriaceae > Mesorhizobium > Mesorhizobium sp. CNPSo 4661. The sequence goes on from NZ_JBWGIO010000014.1 coordinate 60,254, forward strand.
AGCTATTGCGTGCTGCTCGGTATCGGTGGGCTCGGCCATATCGCGCTGCAATCGCTGCATGCGATTTCCGGCTGCCGCATCATCGCCGTCGATCGCGAGCCGGCGGCGCGCGTGCTGGCCAAGGATCTCGGCGCCGACTTCGTGCTCGATGGCGGGCCGAACGTCGTCGAGGAGGTCAAGGCGATCACCGGCGGCGGCGCCCATGTGGTCATCGACTTCGTTGGCGAGCTCGGCGTCGAGAACATCTGCTGGAAGATGGTCCGCAAGGGCGGCCAGTTGTTCGTGGTCGGCTATGGCGGTTCGGTCAACGTGCCGACCGCGCATCTGGTCATCGAGGAGATCAACATCGGTGGTAGCCTGGTCGGCAACTTCACCGAGCTTGTCGAACTGATGGAGCTCAACGCCGACGGCAAGGTGAAGATGCATTACACCGAGTACAACCTCGCCAGCATCAACACCGCGCTCGACGACTTCAAGAACCGGCGGTTCACCGGTCGCGGCGTCATCGTTCCCTGAAAAATCCTGGACCGGATGCGGTGTGGAAAAGCGCCGCCGGTCCAGATCGTCACTACCTGGAGAGGAAAATGAACAAATACATCTGTGAATTCGTCGGGACCTTCGCGCTGGTGTTCTTCGGTTGCGCGACGGTTCTCTTCATGCGCGCCGAAGTGGGGCTGCTGGGCGTCGCCATGGCGTTCGGGCTTTCGGTGGTCGCGATGGCCTATGCGATCGGACCGATCTCGGGAGCCCACCTCAATCCGGCCGTCAGCCTCGGCTTCTTCGTCTCCGGCCGGATGAAGCCGAACGATCTGATCGGCTACGTCGTCGCGCAATGTCTGGGGGCGATCGTCGCATCGGCGGTCCTCTATGTGATCGTGGAAGGGAAGGGCGGGGGCTACGACGTCGCCGCGAACGGTTTCGCCCAGAACGGCTGGTCGGCCTATTCGGCGACTTCGGCGTTCCTGTTCGAGGCGGTTGCCACTTTCCTGTTCCTGCTGGTCATCCTTCGCGCCACCGCGGAAGGTGGCGCGGGTCCTCTGGCCGGGCTGGCGATCGGCCTGACGCTCGTCATGATCCATCTCGCCGGCATCGCGGTGTCCGGATCTTCGGTCAATCCCGCCCGCTCGCTCGGCCCGGCGCTGTTTGCCGGCGGGACGGCGCTGTCGCAACTCTGGCTCTATATCGTCGCGCCATGCCTCGGCGCCGCCGCAGCCGGACTGGCCCTGCGCGGCGGCGTGATCGGTTCCGGCGAACAGGCGCCGCAGCCTGCCTGATCGGCCGCCGATCCAAATACCAATCCCATGGCGCGAATGCCATGGGATTTCCTTTTTTGCGGCTGCTCAGACGAACCCGCGTCGGATGCCGTACTGCTCGAGCTTGCGGTAGAGTGTCGGCCGGGAAATGCCGAGCCTGAGGGCGACTTTGCTCAGGTTCCCACCCTCCGCCGCAAGCGCGTTCCTGATCGCCTGCCGCTCGGCATCCTCGAATGTGCAAACCGGTGCCTCAAGCATGGCCACGGGATTGTCGCTGCGCATGGTTGTGTCGCTACCGTATCCCGTCGTGATTTCCCACGGGAGATCCTGGAGGTCGACGCTGCTGTTGCGCGCCAGAATATGCAGGCGCTCCATCAGGTTTTTCAGTTCGCGCACGTTGCCCGGCCAGCGATAGGCGAGCAGCGCGTCGAGCGCGCGGCTTGAAAACTGCAGCGGATCGCTGCCGGCCTTGGCTGCGATCTGGCGGTTGAAATGCTCGACCAGCAACAGCACGTCCTCGCCGCGTTCGCGCAGGGCGGGGACACGGATCGAAACGGCCCCAATGCGGTAGTAGAGATCGCTGCGGAAGCGACCCGCCGCGACTTCCTGCTTGAGATCGCGGTTGGTCGAGGCGACCAGGCGGACGTCTACCGGCCGCCCCCTGCTGTCGCCGATGCGGTGGACCACACGCTCTTCCAGCACGCGCAGCAAGAACGGCTGGATCTCGAGCGGCAACTCACCAATTTCGTCGAGGCTGAGCACGCCACCACTGGCTTGTTCGAAAACGCCTGCCTTGCCGTCACGTGAGGCGCCGGTAAAGGCGCCAGCCACGTGGCCGAACAATTCGCTGCCAAACAGCTCCCTGGTGATGGCGCCGCAATTCAAGGCTATAAACGGATCATTTTCCGAGCGGCCGCTGCCGGCATGGACAAGGCGGGCAAACAGCTCTTTGCCTACGCCGGTTTCGCCTTCTATCAGCAACGACGTCACACCGCTCGACCGGGCCACGCGGCAGGCGACGTCGATGGCGGCCAGCAGCGTCTCGCTTTCGCCGACGATCATCGACGTCGCTGCCTGCAGCCGTTTGTTCGTCTCGCGGTTGATCGCCGCCACGCCCGAAACGATTGGCGCGGCCGGGAACACCAGGGCCGCACCACTGAGGTTGCCGTCCAGCTTCAGCGGTGTGATGTGGCAAGACCGCAGATGCGCCGGGAGCGCCTTGGCGAGATCGCTGTTGGAACCGGACGCCGGCAGGTTCATGAGCCAGCGACCGCGGCCCGGCTCCATCGGGCCGTCCGTCATCTCGGCTGCGTCGCCATTGGGCACGTTGTTGCAGAAGATCGCCCGGCCACGGTGGTCGACGATCACCAGCCCGTCTTTGCCGCGGTAACCGGGTGCGGAGGAAATGAAGGCTTCGAGCAGGCGGGTGCGCTGCTCCTGCTGTTGCTCGGCCAGTGCCTTTTCGATCTGCCTGGCTGTGGCGGCGACAAGCGCGGTGTTGTGGGGACGGAAGATCGGCGAATAGCCCGACAGGTCAACGACGCCGACGATCTTCCCATCCAACGGGTCGCGGATCGGCGCGCCGGCGCAGGTCCAGCCCTTAATGCCAGCGCAGAAATGCTCGGCCGCGTGGACGAAGATAGGTTCGCCGGTCCAGAGCGCTGTGCCGATGCCGTTGGTTCCGACTGCGCCCTCGTGCCATTTGCCGCCGATAGCGAGATGGATGTCCATGCCATCATGCAGGGTCTTCTTGTCGCCGATAGCGTTGATCAGCACGCCTTCGCTGTCGGCGAGCACCAGCATCGCTCCTGTCCCTTCCAGCAGCGGGCCAAGAGAGGCGAACGGCCGCCGCGCCGCCGAAAGCAACTCGGCGTTGGCGCGCGTCAGATACTCGATCTCGTCGCGGTTGCTGTTGAGGGGCGCTTCGACGCCCTGCGCATTTATCCCGCCGGTAGCGCTGCGGGACCAGGAATCGTGAATCAACGAGCGGACCTGGACCGGATCGCGCGCGCATTTCGGAGGATCGGACAGGAAATTTTCCCAGGCGCGCATGGTGGCGCGCTCGTCATAGTCGATGGCGTCCAGTACCAGCTGTCCGGTGGCCGTCGGCGCACGCGCCGGAAGTGCTCCGGTCTTCATCTGGTTGGTATCGATCCCGCGTTTCATTCAGCCATCACAGAACCTTTGGGGGCACGGTATTTCTGTATGCTGTCGTGCTGCAGTCTCGCGAGCCAGGCGCGCCTGATAGTCGGTTCGCAAGATGCGTTAGGCGATGCCGAGTTTCAATCCAATGTCGGCGGCAAGCTGTTCTTCGGTGTAGGACGCCGCGAGCCGTGACCCGTCCAGGCCGGCAAGCGCTTGTGCGATGGTTTCGTCGACCGGCGAGAAATATCCGTTCTGCTTGGTCGCCAGGACGAAGACCTGCTCGCCGCCCCGGTTGCGGACATCGCCGATATGGTGAAGCTGGCGGCTTGTATTCCGGTCCACCGAGATCACCCTGCCATTGAGGGTGACGCGGATGGATGGCTCTGCCTCGGCGGCTACCGGTGAACCACCGCCGACATGGATTATCAGGCCTTCGGCTTCCGGTTTCTGGCGTGGTTTCCTGGACGCCGAATAGCCGCCGCCGCTGATCTGGTCGGCAAGGCGTACGATCGTCGAGCGGTTCTGTTCGATCAGCCGCTTGACCTGAACATCCTCACGCCGCGGGCCATCCCGCTTGGAGATGATTTCGACCATGAATCCTCCCAGATTCACCCGCCTTCTTCGTGCTCGGGTCGTATCTTCTTCTGACCTACACGACTTCGGCGAGGCTCGCCATTCGTTTGTTGGCTAGCACAGAAAATCGCGCAGCAGGTAGCAGGCGGCTGCTACAGGTCGCTCCAGACGGTCGACCATCTCGCCATCGATCTTCGCGAACCCTTCCGACCGTGAGCCGGCACGAACAGCGACCAGACAGGGTCATGAAGCTCACCATTGGGCCGTGGCCTTGACCGTTACATGTCCATCGGATGCCCTCACTTCCATTTCCATCTCGCCCTTTCCACGAGCCGTTCCGCTCGTCCCGCCGGCATCGGCACGGCGATCCGCTTGCCGTCCGGCAACTCGACCTCCTGGTTGCGAACGACGAAACGCAGGCGAAGGATCGCACGGGCTGGGTTATGAGTGGTGCGCTTGTCCGCGACCTTTACCCCGGCTTTGATAGTGTCGCCAGCGAGCACAGGGGCTGAAAATCGCCATGTCCAACCGAGCGAGGCTACCGCCCGAAACCGGGCAATGGCATCGTTCTTCAGCCCATCGACAAGAGACAGCACAAGCAGGCCATGCGCTACACGGGCAGGGAAGCCGTGCCGCAGGGCTGCCTCGTCGCTCATATGGATTTCGAACCGGTCACCGGTCATTTCCGCAAACGCCTCTATGACGGCGGCTGTCACTTCTTGGACGGCGTTTCGAAATGGTCGCCGACCTCAACGTCTTCGTTGCTCAGCTCGAAGCCTGTGAGCGATTTCCCTTGAGCGTCGGCGCTCACGCCGGCACCGGAGCGTCTTGCCGCAACAGCCCGCTCTTCTTCAGGTCTTGCCAGAACTCGCCAGGGATAGGGTAACTGAACCAGGCCAGGTTCTGCTCGAGTTGTTGGACGGTACGAGTGCCGGCGCAGAAGGACGGGATGGCCGGGTGCGCGACCACGAACTGCAAGGCGGCGGCCGGCAGCGGCACGCCGTGCGCGCGGCAGACGTCTTCGATTTTCGCCACCTTTTCCACGATATGCTTTGGCGCGGGTGAATAATTGTACTTGGCGCCTGGAATGGCACCCGTGGCCAGGATGCCGGAATTGAAGCCTCCGCCAACCAACACCGCCGCGCCGCGTTCGACGCAAAGCGGCAGGAACTCGTCGAGGGCTTCCTGTTCCAGCAACGTGTAGCGGCCTGCCAGCAGGAAGCAGTCGAAGTCGCGCTGCTTAAGGGCCTCGTGGCAAACCTGCCATTCGTTGACCCCAACGCCGATCGCCTTTACGGCGCCTTCCGAACGCAGTTTCTCCAACGCCCGCCAGCAGCCATCCATGGCCTGCCGGAAGACCTCCGGCTGGTCGACTCCACGGGTGAACCGATCGATGTCATGGATGAAAAGCATGTCGATGTGTTCAAGCGCCAGGCGCTGCAGCGAATCCTCGACCGATCGCATGGTGCCGTCGTAAGAGTAATCGAAATTCATGGTGTTCGGCGCTGCGTTCGACCACGGTGCGAAGTCGATCTGCGAGCGCTTTGCGGGCTTGAGGACCCGGCCGACTTTGCTGGCAAGGACGAACTCGTCGCGCTTCTTCCACCGAAGCGAATACCCGGCCCGCAGTTCCGAAAGGCCGTGGCCGTACATCGGTGCGGTGTCGTAGAAGCGCACGCCCGCGTCCCAGGCGGTCTGGATCATGGTATCCGCGGTCAGCTCGTCTATGGGCTGAAGGAAATTGCCGATAGGAGCGGTCCCGAACGCGAAGGCCGTAACGTTGAGGCCGGACCGGCCGAATACGCGCTTGTCAGACGGCTTCATGATATCCTCCCTTAGTAACCATCTGGTTATTTATATTCAAGTTCGGGCAGCGTCGCAAGCACTTGTAGCGGCAACGCAACGCGATGCGAAGTCCGCCGCTTGACGCAGGCGGCGATTCCAGCATAGTAGTAACTAGATAGTTACATAAGGAGGTCGGCCGTGCCGCTGAGTGAAACGCAGCAGCAGGTGCGCGAGATGGCGCGCCAGTTTGCCGAGGATGTCATTCGTCCGGTTGCCGAGGCGCTTGATCGGGATGAGCGCTTTCCAGGCGAGATATACGAGCGGATGGGTGAGCTCGGTCTCTTCGGCATCGGCGTCCCGGAGGTCATGGGCGGCCCTGGCTTCGACACGCTTACCTATGCGCTGGTGATGGAGGAACTGTCGCGCGGCTATGCGTCCGTCGCCGATCAATGCGGGCTCGTCGAACTGATCAGCACCTTGCTTGTTCAGCATGGCACCGAGGCGCAGCGGCAGCAGTGGCTGGGGCCTGCCATGCGCGCCGAGAAGAAGGCTGCCTACTGCATCACCGAGCCTGAAGCCGGCACCGATGTTTCCGGGATACGCACCACCGCAAGGCGCGACGGGGAGGGGTGGCGACTGAACGGCGGCAAGATCTGGATCCACAACGCACCGGTCGCCGATGTCGGTTTCGTGTTGGCGCGCACCGACAAGGATGCGGGCCGTCGTGGCATGTCGATCTTCATCGTCGACCTGCACGCCAAGGGAATAGAGCGCGGGCCGAAGGAACATAAGATGGGTCAGCGGGCCAGCCAGGTCGGCGCGCTCAATTTCAACGACGTCGTTCTGGGTCCTGAAGCGCTGCTCGGAGAAGAAGGCCGCGGCTTCCACATGATGATGAGCGTGCTTGACAAGGGGCGCGTGGGCATTGCCTCGCTGGCTGTCGGCATAGCGCAAGCGGGGCTCGAGGCAGCGGTCGACTATGCCCAGCAGCGGCGTCAGTTCGGCAAGCCGATTGCCGACTTCCAGGGCGTGCAATGGCTGCTTGCCGACATGGCGAAGGACATCGAGGCGGCTCGTCTGTTGGTGCGCAGCGCCGCCGAGAAGATCGATGCGGGGGAGAATGCAACAAAGGCCTGCTCGATCGCCAAATGTTTTGCGGGAGACATAGCCGTGGCGCGCACCGCCGATGCCGTGCAGGTCTTCGGCGGCTCCGGCTACATACGCGGCTTCGAGGTCGAGCGCCTCTATCGGGACGCCAAGATCACGCAGATTTATGAAGGCACGAACCAGATCCAGCGCATGATCATCGCCCGCGAGCTTCTCAAGCACGGAGCCCGGGCGTGACAACGGGATCGCGCCATGCGGCGTTCGTCACGGGATCGAGCCGCGGCATCGGGCTGGCGGCGGCATTGGAGCTCGCCCGGCGCGGATTCGGCGTGGCGCTCAACGGTCCGGCCGACGACGAGGAGCTGAAATCCGCCGAAGCCGCGGTCGCGGCGCTGGGCGTTCCGGTCGCGCGTGTCGCCGGCGACGTCGCCGATCTGGGCGTGCACGAAAGCATGCTTGACGCCGCCGAGGCCGTTGTCGGGCCCCTGTCGACACTGGTCAACAATGCCGGCGTGTCGGTCATCTCACGTGGCGACCCGCTCGATGTCACGGAAGAGAGCTATGATCGCTGCCAGGCAATCAACACAAAGGCGCAGTTCTTCCTGTCGCAGCGCTGGGCCAGGCGGTTGGTCGCCCGCAGGCGCGATGACGGCCGCTTCTACAGCCTGATCAACGTCTCTTCCTCCAATGCCACGGCGGTGGCGGAGCCGCGCTCGGAGTATTGCGTGTCGAAGGCCGGATCCGCCATGGTCAGCCAGGTCTTCGCGGTCCGCCTTGGCCGCGAGAACATAGCCGTCTACGACATCAGGCCCGGTCTGATCGAGACGGCCATGACCAGGGCGGTCAGCGAAACCTACCGCCGCCGCATCGACGAGGAGGGGCTGACATTGATCCGCCGCCTCGGCAAGCCGGAAGATGTCGGTCGCGTCATGGCGACGCTTGCTGCGGGCGACCTGCCATACACGACCGGGCACGTCATTGCCGTCGACGCGGGCATGTTGGTGCCGCGGTTTTGACTGCGGCGCCGCCAGGGAGAACCCCATGATTATCCAACTGCCGGACACCACAGGCAAACTTTTCGATTATCGGCTTCAGGGCAAGGCGGTTGCCGCGGCGCGATTGTCGCCGGACGCGGCACGCACCGTGCTGTCGGCGGCCCACGTCGTGGCTGATCCTTTCAGCGCCAGCGATCCCGGCGGCCCCGCCGCCATCGACTGGAATGCCACGATGGCATTCAGGCGTCACCTCGACGGGCTCGGTCTCGGCATCGCCGAGGCAATGGACACCGCGCAGCGTGGCATGGGCCTCGACTGGCCTTCGGCCTTGGAGCTCATCCGCAGGACCAGGAAGGAACTGCCGGACGCGCTCGTCTTCAACGGCGCCGGCACAGATCAGCTCGGACCGGGCGATGCACGTTCGCTCGACGATGTCCGGCGAGCCTATTTCGAACAGGTCGAGGCCATTCAGAAGGTCGGCGGCAGGTTGATCGTCATGGCGAGCCGGGCACTGGCGGCCGTGGCACGTTCGCCGGACGACTATGTATCGGTGTATGGCGATGTGCTCGCGCGCTGCGACCGTCCGGTGATCCTGCACTGGCTGGGAGAGATGTTCGATCCGGCCCTCAAGGGCTATTGGGGGACGGACCGCTTCGAGGATGCGCTCGAGACGGTGTTGGCGATCATCGCGGACAACACCGCCAGGATCGACGGTATCAAGATTTCGCTTCTCGACAAGGAGAAGGAAATCGCGATGCGCCGCCGTCTGCCCGCCGGCGTGAAGATGTACACCGGCGACGACTTCAACTACCCGGAGTTGATCGCGGGCGACGAGCAGGGATTCTCGCACGCTCTTCTTGGTATCTTCGACCCTTTGGCGCCGGCCGCCGCCTACGCCATCGACCGGCTCGGCCGGGGCGATACCCAGGCATTCCACGCCACGCTGGATCCGACCGTGCCGCTCGCGCGCCTGATCTTTCGTGCGCCCACCCAATACTACAAGACGGGGGTCGTCTTCCTTGCCTGGCTGAACGGGTTCCAGGATCATTTCGTAATGCTCGGAGGCGCTCAGTCGATGCGGCCGCTGCCCTATTTCGTGCAGGTGTTCAAGCTGGCCGACGAATGCGGCCTGCTTGCGGATCCCGAACTGGCTGTCGGACGCATGCGCAAGCTGCTTGCGCTCTATGGCCTCTGATCGGGACCATGCGCGACTTCACGAGTGACCATTCCGCCCTGGCGCTCAACACGGCGACGCTCGGCCACAATCTGGACGGCTATGGCGCGGGCTGGTCGATCGAGCGTGTCATCGATGCATGCGCTGAACGCGGCCTGCGCGGCATTGTCTTCTGGCGCCGCGAAATCGGCAGCCGCGCCGTCGAGATCGGCGACCAGGTTCGCGCGGCCGGCATGGATGTGGTCGGCCTGTGCCGCGCGCCCTATCTCACCGGCCCGTTGGCGCTGCCGGGCCGCGAGGCGATCATGGACGATTTTCGTGCCGCAATCGACATGACTGCCGGTCTCGGCGCACCTGTCCTGACCATCGTCACCGGTGGGGTCGAGCCGGGAACGAAAGGCATCGGCGAAAGCCTCAAGCTGGTTGCGGATCGTGTCGCCGAGGCAGCGCCCTACGCGGCGGCCAGAAGCGTTCGCCTGGCCCTCGAGCCGCTGCATCCGGTTTACGGCGGCGACCGGTCCTGCCTGGTGACGATCCGTGACGCGGTCGATCTTTGCCTTGCCGTTGATGCGCCCAATGTGGGTGTCGCGGTCGACGTGTACCACGTCTGGTGGGATCGCACGCTTGCGGACGAATTGCTGCGAGTCGGGCCGAAACGCATTTTCGGCTATCACCTTTGTGACTGGCTGACGCAGACACGCGACGTGCTGCTCGACCGCGGCATGATGGGAGATGGAGTGGCCGACCTGAAGGCGATCCGCGCGGCGGTGGAGGCAGCCGGCTATGCCGGGCCGTGCGAGGCGGAGGTGTTCTCGGCGCAAAACTGGTGGAAGCGTGATCCCGGGGATATCCTGGATGCCTGCGTGGAGCGTTTCCGCTCCGTTTGTTGAAGACAGGGGCTGAACAGCCGCGATAGACCCGCCGAAGTCCGGGAAGGTATGTGGCTGCGAAGTTGTCGGTCACCGGCCCATCAACCGCGGCGGTTTCCTACGCCTTGACCGGGCGAGGGCGCGTTTCCGCGGCTGTAGTGTCAGTCACCAGACCGGCGGCTCTTCTCCCGGAAAGCCGCCAGACCCCGCCGAAGATCTTCACTGGCGGCTGCGATACGTCCGGCAAACGCATCCAGCACGCGCTCCTGTTCCTCGCCTTCAGCGGCATTGATGAGCATCTTGGCGAGCTCGGTGGCGGTAGCGGACCTGCCTGCAACGACAGCGGCAAGCTTCCCAGCTGCGGTCATGCCAGCCCCTTTGTCGACGACCTTATCGACAAGCGACAACCTCAAGGCCTCATCGGCGGAATAGACCTCGCCGAAGATGGACATGCGCCGGATCAACTGTGGGCCGAAGCGGCGAGCCGTGCGCTGGGTGCCTGACCAGCCGGGTATGATCCCAAGGCTGGTTTCAGGCAGGCCGATACGGGCGTGGCTTTCCGCGATCCGATAGTCGGCACAGGCTGCGAGCTCCAGCCCCCCACCAAGGCAATGGCCATTGAGGACGGCAATGACCGGTTGCGAGAGCCTGGCGAGAGCGTCGAAGCCGGCATGGCCGTCGCGAATCCAGTGGCGCGCGAACTGCTCGGCGCCGAGCGCGCTCCAGGCGGCGACGTCGCCGCCCGCGCAGAAGGATTTCTCGCCTTCGCCGGTCAGGATCAGCACCTTCGCCGCGGAGCGCTCCACAGTCCTGCACAACGGGACGAGCGCATCGACCATCGCGGCATCAAGCGCGTTGAGCTTCTCAGGCCTGCGAATGGTCAGCCGGGCGACCGCGCCGTCGAAGCTGAGGTCGAGACGGGGATCGCTCACAGCCGCAATCCTATCGGCTGCTCAAGGAACAGCGCCTTGTCCATCAGCTTGAGCCCAGGCGAGACCGCGAGAGGAGACGCCGCCTGCCGCAGAACGTCACGCTCGAGGTCGAGCCCGGGGGCTATTTCCGTGACGACCAGGCCGTCGGCTGTCAGGCGGATGACGCACCGTTCCGTCACATAGGTGACGTCCTGGCCCTGGCTGACGGCGCGCGCGCCTGAGAAGCTCACCTGGTCCACTTTCGGGACGATCTTTGCGACCTTGCCTTCCTTGTCGATGACCAGCTTTCCGTTCTCCAGCCGCATCTTCGCGCCGGCGTTGAAGTTGCCGGAGAACACGATCTTGCGCGCTCGCGAGGTGATATCCACGAAGCCGCCGGCGCCGGCGGTGCGATGCGGCGTGGAGGAAAGACGCGAGACGTTGACGGATCCGTCGGAGCCTATTTCGAGGAACGACAGCAAGGAGCAGTCAAAGCCTCCGGCCTGGAAGTACGTGAAAAGGTGCGGGGAGGCGACGAAGGCCTCCGCGTTGGAGGCGCAGCCGAACTTGAAGTCGAGCAATGGCACGCCGCCTACCGGACCTTGTTCGATTACCCAGGTGACGGCGCCATGCAGGCCTTCCTCGATCAGGATGCGAGGCACGTTGGCGGAGATGCCGAAGCCGATGTTGACCGCCCATCCGGCCCGAAGCTCCTGAGCGACCCGGCGCGCGATGACCTTGGAGACATTGTATTCCGGTGTGCGGAACGTGCGGAGCGGCCGGAACAGTTCTCCCGATATCGCTGGATCATAGGCGGTCGCCGTTGTTTGCAGTTGGTCGGGCGCCTCGACGATGAAATCCACCAGGATGCCGGGCACCTGCACATCGTGCGGCCGCAATGTGCCTTGGGCGGCGATGCGTTTGACTTGCGCAATGACGATGCCGCCGCAATTGTGCGCCGCAAGCGCCATTTCCATGGCGCCGAGAGTCGCGCCTTCCTGCTCGAAGGTGAGGTTTCCCTTCTCGTCCGCCGTGGTTGCCCGGATGACCGCCACATCTGGTTTGAGGGGCGGGAAATGGAGCCACGTCTCGCCATTGAACTCCACGCGCTGCACGATTGGCGACTTCCGCGCCGCGGCGTTCATGGCTCCGCCCTCGAGTGCCGGATCGACAAATGTGTCCATGCCGACCTTGGTGAGTACGCCCGGGCGGTGCGCCGCGCCCTCGCGCAGCATGTCGAACACGATGCCGGAGGGGAAGTTCCAGGCCGCCACATCCTCGGCAAGGATACGCTGCCAGATCAGCGGCGGCTCGGCATTGGTGGGGCCCGACGGGTATGAGCCGCCGATAATGCGGCCGATCAAGCCCGGCAAGGCGATGTGGTCGACCCCCTTGGTGCCGAACATGTCGCCGGCGGCAATCGGATGAATGGTGGTGATATCGCGCGGCGCCCCTTCGGCTGCGAAACGTTTGCCAAGGGCTTCCAGAACGGCGTCCGGGCAAAGCAGACCGGACGACGAATTGACCGCTACCACCGCTCCGTCGCCGATCGCGGCGACGGCCTGCGCTGCCGACCTGACTTTGCTCACGCTTCCTCTCCATAAGGCTTGGCAATAAGTAACTAGATAGTTATATCTGTGATATAGCCGCCTGCGGCTTTGAAGGCAAGCTCTGCGCCGGCGACAACCAGTGGGAGGATTTCGATGAACATCATGTTCCAGAAGACGAACCAGCGGATGTTTGGAACTTTCCCTCTTAAGGGGGATACGCTGCGCGCGGCGATCGAGGCTGCGATCGATGCGGGTTACCGGGCATTCGACACGGCTCAGGCTTATGGCAATGAAGCCGACACGGGCCTGGCCCTGGCCGAGAGCGGTATACGCAGGGACGAGCTCTGCATCACGACAAAGGTCGCAGTGGAGAACTTCTCGCAAGAGCGGTTCATACCATCCATCGAACAGTCCTTGCGGGATCTGAAGCTGGATCGTGTCGACATCCTGCTGCTTCACTGGCCGACGCCGGGAGGCGACATCAAGCTCTCACTTGAACTGCTTCAGGAGGTCCAGCAACGGGGGTTCGCCAGCACCATCGGCGTTTCGAACTACACGGCGGCGATGATGCGGCAGGCGGGGCAGATCACCGGCGTGCCGCTCGTGACCAATCAGGTGGAATTCCATCCGCTTCTTGACCAGCGCAAGCTGCTTGCGGCCGCGAGCGAAACGGGTATCCCTCTGTCATCCTATTGCTCGGTCGCGCGCGGCGAGGTCTTCAAGCATCGGCTTTTCGCAGATATCGGCGCCACATACGGCAAGTCGGCCGCCCAGGTCGTGTTGCGCTGGATCCTGCAGAAGGGTTTGCCGATCAACACGATGTCCACCAAGCCAGACAACATCCGCTCGAATTTCGACGTGATGGACTTCACCTTGTCGAGTATCGACATGGGCCGCATCGACGCCATGAATGCCGTCGGTTATCGCGTTGTTGGGAAGCGGTTGATCCCATATGCGCCGGATTTCGACGCCTAGGGCATTTCACCGTTTCATGGAAACGGTGAATGCCCTATCTCTTTGTTTTGACGCAATTTCGGACGGAAAACCGCGTCACACTTTTCCTGAAATTGCTCTAGGCGCGCGAACAGGGAGCGATCAGGTCCGAGGTGACAGGCAAACGCTAGCGGTTGCCTCGGATCAGGTCCGATGCATGCTCGCCGATCATGATTGTCGCCGCATTGGTGTTTGAGCCGACCAAGGACGGCATTGCCGAGCTATCGCAGATGCGGATGCCGTCCAACCCGTGCACTCGCAGTTGAGGGTCGACCACGGACATCGCATCCTTCCCCATCTTACAGGTGCAAGTAGGGTGATAGGAGGTACGACCGTAGCGTCGCGCATAGGCTTCATAGTCCGACTGCGAGCGCACGCTTGTGTCAGGGAAGCGGAGCTCCTTGATGAATTTGCGCAGCGAGGGCTGATTGACGATCTCCCGGCTGATCTTGAGGCCTTCGACCGACACTCTGAGGTCGTCGGGGTCCGCGAGGAAATTGGGATCGACGACCGGATTGTCGCGCGGATCCGGCGAACGGAGCGTCACGGTTCCACGCGATTTCGGGCGTAGCGTGTAGCTGTTCAAAGTGATGCCGGACGATCCCTTCGGGACCGACGGCACACCCGCCTCCGCGCCAGCGCCCGCCAGGAAATGGAATTGCAGATCCGGAACCGCTCCCGCGCTGCTCGCCGAAGAGTGCCAGAAAGCGCCGCCCTCGACCACGTTCGACGTTATCGGTCCCGTCTTGAACAGCGTGTATTGGATGCCCGCCCACAACATCCAGTGCAGCTTGTTGTACTTGTCGAGCGAATAGTGGCCCTTCAGCTCGGCTACGATGTCGATGCCAAAGTGATCCTGAAGGTTCTGCCCTACGCCCGGAAGATCCCGGATCGCTTCGATGCCGTGACGACGCAGGTGGTCGGCAGGGCCGACGCCGGACAGCATCATCAGCTTCGGAGTGCCGATCGCACCTGACGTCACCAGAACCTCGCCGTCGGCATTGACGACCTTCCGCTCGCGACCAACCGAGTATTCGACACCGACCGCCCGGCTACCTTTGAAGACGACGCGATGGACTAGGGCCCCGGTGATCAGGGTAAGGTTGGGGCGCCCCAGGACGGGCCTAAGGTAGCCCACGGCGGCCGAGCAACGACGGTTATTGCGGGTCGTGATCTGGTAGATTCCGGCGCCTTCCTGCTTCGCGCCATTGAAGTCGGGATTGTAAGGCAGTCCGTATTCCTGACAGCTTTGGACAAAAGCGCGCGAAACCACATTTGGATCGGGTATGTTTGACACACCGAGCGGGCCATCGGTGCCGTGCAAGCTGCCGGAGAGGATGGTGTTGCCCTCCGAACGCAGAAAATACCTTTGGACGTCCTTGAAGGCCCAACCGTCGGCGCCTTCCTCGTTTGCCCACCGGTCGTAGTCGCTGGCATGCCCGCGGGTGTAGACCTCTGCATTGATCGAAGAGCCGCCGCCCAGCACCTTTGCCTGTGCATAGGGGATCTCACGATTGTTGGCGTGCTTCTGCGGCGCAGTAACCAGCCCCCAGGTGAGGGGGCCCGTGGTCATTTTGGCGAAGCCGACCGGCATGTGGATGTAGGGATGGCTGTCCTTGCCGCCAGCCTCGATGATGCAGACCCTGACAGCCGGATTCTCGGACAGGCGCGCGGCAAGCACGCAACCCGACGAGCCTGCGCCGACGATCACATAGTCGAAACCTGTCGTCATCACTTGATCCAATGTGCGCGCTTGCCGATTTCGATGTGGACGGACTTCACCTGTGTGTATTCCTCCACGCCGTACATGCCCGCTTCCCGCCCCCAGCCGGACTGCTTGAATCCGCCAAGCGGCATCTCGGGCCCGCCGGCCATGATCGTGTTCACCCAAAACCGGCCGGCGCGCACACGCCGCGTCACCACCAGCGCCTTGTCTATGGTCTTGGTCCACACGCTGGCAGCCAGGCCATAGACCGTGTCGTTCGCGAGGCTGATGGCCTCCTCGAGGGTGTCGAAATGGAAGGACGACAGGACAGGCCCGAAGATTTCGTCCCGGGCAATCGACATTGCGGGCGTGACACCGGAAAACAGCGTCGGCACGATATACTGGCCGCCGCCGAGATCCAGGGCCTGCCCACCGGCGACAAGTGTCGCCCCTTCAGCTTTGCCCTTGTCGATATAGCCCAGGATGGTTGAATTCTGCGCATCTGTGGTGATGGCTCCGACCTGCGTCTTCGTTTGCAGCGGATCGCCGACAACGATCTTGGCCATCTTGGCGGCAAGGATTTCCTCGAACTCGCGGGCAACAGAGCGTTCGACGATGACGCGGCTGGACGACACGCAGCACTGGCCCGTGTTGAAGCTTATGCCGAAGGCCGCGCCGTCGGCCGCGTCCTCAAGATCACTGTCGGCGAAAACGATGATGGGGTTCTTGCCGCCGAGCTCCAGGCCGAGTTTCTTGAAATTCGAATCGGCCGCAGCGTGCACGCAAGAGCGGCCTACGGATGTCGATCCGGTGAAGGAAAGCATGTCCACGTCGGGATGCTCGGTCAGAGCCTGGCCGATCGTCCGGCCCGAGCCGGTGACGACGTTGTAGACGCCGTCAGGCGCGCCGGCTTCGGAAAGGATCTCGCCAAGCAGCAGTGTGGTCGCGGACGTGACCTCCGAAGGCTTGACGACAACGGTGCATCCGCTGGCCAGGATGAAGGGAACGCGCTCGCACAGGATCAGGAAGGGGAAGTTCCATGGCGTGATGAGGCCGACCACGCCGACTGGCTCGCGCAGCACCATGCCGAAGAGGTTGTCGCCGAGACTGTTGAAGCTGTCGCCATGCAACAGCCTGGCGGCGCCAGCGCCAACCTCGAAGCACGCGATGCAGTGATCGATCTCGCCGCGCGCCTGGGAGATCGGCTTGCCGTTCTCGAGGACTTCCCAATAGGCGATTTCATCACGGCGGCGGCGCAAAATATCTGCCGTTCTCAAAAGCACCGCCGCACGGTCAGCCCCCGGCAATCCCGCCCACCGGCGATCCTCGAACGCGCGACGCGCCGCGGCCACGGCCGCATTCAGATCGTCGACCGTGCATTTGGGGGTAAGCGTCACCGCCACGCCATGCCCCGGCGACCTGCGCTCGAACATGGCGCGGCCCTTGCGCCACGAGCCGTCGGACCAGAATCCGAATTCGCGCGGCGCATCCGGCAGGGTTGCGCGGTCCGTGAAATCGAGCATGGAATGCCTCCGTTCTGGCAGTGCGCCGGCTCTCCGCGATCCGTTGCAAGCGGGTCGCGCCGGCTCCTAGTTCAATACGATTTGCGTCTTCAAATCCTGGGGCCGCTCGGCCAGGGTCTCGAAGGCTCGCTGGATGTCATCGAGCGGGAAGCTTGCGCGTGTGAACGCCTCGGTGCGAAAGCGGCCGTGCGACAAAAGTGTCAGCGCATCATGCATGTCTTCTCCCATGCCGGCGACGGAGCCCTTGAGACTGTTCTCCTCAAGGATGGTGCGCAGGATATCGAGCGGCACCGTGTCGCGCGGCCCGGTGAGACCGAAGAACGCGACATGGCCGCCCTTGCGGATGAGCTCGAATGCGAGCGCATAAAGCCGTGCCGAGCCGACGCTCTCGATCACCAGGTCCGCCCCGCGTCCACCGGTCCTGGCCAGGACCTCCGCCTTCAACCGGGCAGGATCGGCAACGGCTGCATCCGCGCCGGCTTCAAGGGCCAGACGACAGCGGTCTTCCGACAAATCGGCGACGATAATTGGCGCTGCGCCGCACAAACGCATCATCTGGACATGCAGGTTGCCGATCGGTCCGGCGCCGAGGATCACCACCGACTGGCCGAAGCTCGTGCGCGCCTTGCGCGCCGCGCGCACCACGCACGATACCGGCTCCGTTAGAGCCAGCACCTCGGCCGGTACATGGTCAGGGGCCGGCAGGACGAGCCTGGCCGGCAGGCAGACATATTCCGCGAAGGCGCCGTCACGGCCGATGCCCGCCTGCGTCATCGACGGGCAGTTCAGGATTTCGTTGCGGCGGCACCAGTAACACTGACCGCAGCCGATATTGACGTCCGCGACGCAGGTCGTGCCTGGCTTGATATGCGTGACGTGCTCGCCCGTCGCCGCCACGGTCCCGGCAAACTCATGGCCAGGCACCAGCGGCAACCGATCCGCAGCATAATGCCCATTGAAGATATGGATGTCGGTGCCGCATATGCCGGTCCGCGAGACGCGGATCAGGGCGTCTTCGGGGCCGACCTCCGGAACGGCGACTTCGCGCACGTCGAAACGGTGTGGAGCGGTCAGGACGGCGGCGCGCATCGTTGCCATGACATCTCTCACTTCACTGTGCGGAGCTTGGAGCGGTCGATGGTGAGCGCGATGGCGGCGATCAGCACAAGGCCGAAGACCATCTGCTGCTGTGTCGCGGCGATGCCGAAGTAAAGCATCGATGCCCGGATCACGGCCACGATCAGCGTCCCGATTGCGGTGTTGAGCACGCCGCCGACACCTCCCGTCAGCGGCGTCCCGCCGACAAGCACCGCGACGATTGCCGGCAACAGGAAGCCGTTGGCGATCGTTGGCGCGCCGCCCGACAGTTTGACGGAAAAGAGCAGCCCGGCCACCGCGGCCAGCGCTCCGGAGATGGCGAAGGCAAGGATCTTGTAGCGGGCGACGTTGAGGCCAGATGCGGCCGCGGCCAATTCGCCGGCGCCCACGGCCTTGAGCGCCCTGCCAAGCGTCGTGCGCCGCTCTATGATCAGGCAGATCGCCAGCAAGGCGAGCGCGATGAAGAACTCGTGCGGCACGATGCCGGTTCGACCGATCATCCAGCCGAAGGTCTCGTTGCGCTGCATGGCGTCCATGTTCAAGGCGCGGTTGCCCGACAACCATTGCGCCACCGAGAAGCACACGCCGCCGACTGCCAGCGTGGAGATGAAGGAGGGCACGTACATGCGGGTGGTCAAGTAACCGGAGAGGGTGCCCAGCACGAACCCCGCGAGGATGCACAATGCCGCGACCCATATGCCCAGCGACGCCAGATAGACCGACGCGACGACGGTGATCATGTTCGCCATCGACTGCGCCGACAGGTCGATGCCGCCGATGTAGATGGCGAAGGTCAATCCCAGCGCCATGATGAACAGTGGCACGATGTCGCCGGCGAGGCTCAAAAGATTGGCCGGTTTCAAGAAGCTCGGATCGGCGATGCCGACAATCGTGACCAGGACCAGGAGGGTGATCCAAGGGAAGTGCGGCTTGAGGCGTTGGATATCCATCGATGCCCTCAGATCATGTAGTGCAGAAGGTCGTAGAGCGACGGCTTCGAGCCGGGCGCGCAGTCGAAGCGTTTCTGGATCTCGCCGTCCTTGATGACGACGATAGTGTGGGAAAGGCCGATCGCCTCCTCCAGGGTGTCGGCGACCAGGACGACGCCGACCCCGGCGTCGCACATTTCCCTGATCATGTCGTAGACATCCTCCTTGGCGCCGATATCCAGGCCGCGGGTCGGATGGTCGAGCAGCATGATGTCGGAGCCGCCCGACCGCCATTTGGCCAGCACGACCTTCTGCTGGTTGCCGCCGGAAAGGTTGCCGCAGTCTGCATATTCGGAGCTTGCCTTGATGGCGAGCTTGCGGATCCATCTCCTGGCAAGGTCGCGCTCGTTGCCGACATCGAGCCAGCCCGCCCGTGCGTAGCGCGGCATTTGCGAGAGCGTCATGTTCTCGTAGACATTCATGCCGGCGACGATGCCCTCGATCTTGCGTTCGCGCGGCACATAGCCGACGCCACGCTCCACCGCGCCTTGAGCGGTCAGCCTGGAAACCGTCTTGCCCTTGATTTTCAGGGTGCCTTTGGTGGGCGTGCGCATACCGTAGATGGTTCGAAGGATTGCCTCGCGACCGGAGCCCTCGGTGCCGACCAGGCACAGCACTTCGCCGGCATGCAGCGTCAGCGAGATGTCGCGGACCTTCCCGGGCAGGCTGACGTTCGACAGTTCGACCAGCGGCTTCGCCGCGTCGTAGGGCTTTTGCCGCTGTTCCCGGTAATATTCCTTGTCGACGTGGCGTCCGACCATCTTGTGCTGGATCGCCTCCGGTGTCGCCGCGCCGCGCGAGACGACGTCGACCACCTGGCCATCTTTCATCACGTAGATGCGGTCGGAGAGCTCCATCACCTCATCCATGCGATGAGACACGAAGATGAACGAGGCGCGCGTCGTCAGCTCCCGCACGAGCTTGAACAACAGCTTCACCTCTTCCTCCGCCAGCACCGAGGTCGGCTCGTCGAGCAGGACGACCAGATGGCCCTGGACCCGTTCCTCCAGGGTCAGCACCTTGGCCAGTTCGACAAGCTGGCGCTGCGCGAAGGAAAGACTTGAGGTGACCGTGCGCGGGTCGATGTCGAGCTTGACCTTGGCAAGCTGTTTGCGCGCGGCTTTGGCCACGGCCTTCCAGTTGACCACGCCGAAGCGCGAAAACTGGTCCTCATAGCCCAGGAAGATGTTCTCCATCACCGACAGGTTGGTGATCAGCGATTGCTCCTGGAACACCATGCCGATGCCTCTCTCCATGGCGTCGCGCGGGCCGCTGAACCGGACAGGCTTGCCATCGATGAGGATTTCGCCGCCATCGGGCTGATAGGCGCCGTAAATGACCTTCATGAGCGTGGATTTGCCGGCGCCGTTCTCGCCCACCAGCCCGACGATCTCGCCGCGGCTGATGGAGAAATCGACGGATTTCAGCGCCCTGACCCCGGGAAACTTCTTTTCGACGGCTTTCAATTCGTACATGGCGTCCTCACTTGACGAACGCGACCGAGCGCCGGTCCGTCGACAGGATGACCGCGATGATGACAAGCAGCCCGAGAACGGCGGCCTGCAGGAAGTCGGGCAGGCCTATGACAACCATGCCGTTGTTGATCACGGCGACGATCAGGACGCCGACGAGGGTGTTCCACACGCCGCCGATGCCGCCCCAGAGCGCCACGCCACCAACCACGACCGACGTGATCGACATGAACATGAAATTGGATCCGGTGACCGATTCCGCCTGGCCGAGTTTCGCCACCTGCAGGACTGCGGCGATTGCGTAGAAGAAACCGGCAAGCGAAAACCCGGCCATCCGCACCTGCTGCACCCGTACCCCGGAGGCATGGGCAAGGTCCTCACCGCCGCCGACCGCGTAGAAATGGCGCCCAAGGCGGGTATGCGCCTGGATGAACCAGGCCAGAACGAGACACAGGCCCGCGACATAAACCATCAGGGGAAACCCCAGGATGCGCCAGGTCAGCAACGCGCGGAACGTCGGGTCGTTGAATTTGACGATGTCGCCGCCGGTCAGCAGGATGGCGGCGCCCGTGCCAACGAAACCGAGGGCGAGACTGGCCATGAAGGATGGTATCTTCAGCTTGACGTGAACGAGGCCATTCACCAGGCCGATCGCGGCGCCGACGGCCAGGATGACCGGTATCGCTATCCAGCCGCCCGAAGCCAGCGTTCCACCGAACGCCAGCATCAAGAAGCAGAACAGGACAGCCGTCAGCGAAACGACACCCTCCATCGAGAGGTCTATGGAGCCCATGACGATGATGAAGGTCACGCCGACAGCGACCATCAGCGCGGGCGCGGCCGCAATCGCAATGCGCGCGAAATTGCGCTGCGACAGGAACGAGGGGTTTATCGCTGTAAACAGCACTATGAGCGCAAGAAGCACCAGGAAGGGTGCCCAGCGGATCGCGTTCTCGCGCGTGAGGATGCGTGGCAACTCCGGCCTCCCGTCCAAGCGTGCCGTTGTAGGGGGAGCGGCCCATTTAAGGGCCGCCCGATCGAGCTTCGGCTCACTTGTACTTGATCTGGCCGTTGCCCGGACCCCAGAAATCCTTCCAGTTGTAGGCAGGAACGGAATCGAGATATTTGGCCTTGAAGTCCGCGGCATCCTTTTTGGAGATGAGGATCGTCGGACCGTAGAATTCACGATGTTCCTTCGGCTCCTCGGAGGGTTTGAAGGCGCCGGTCGCGGCGTAGTAGGCAAGCGCCGCCGTGATGCCGCCGCCCCAGTGCGGATTGGTGAAGACGGTCGCCAGAAGCTTGCCGTCCATGACGAGTTTCACGGCCTCCGGATTTCCGTCATAGGCGACGATCGGCATATCCTCGATGCCTTCCGCGCGCAGGGCCTCGATCACGCCGTAAGCGATGTTGTCGTTCGCGCAGTGGACGCCGGTGATCTTGTCGCCGAAACGGGTCAGGAAAGACGCCATCAGCTCCGTGCCCTTGGTCGTGTCCCAATCGGCGGGCTGGGCATCGAGAAGCTCGATGTTGGGGAAATCTTTCAGCGCATTCTTCAAACCGTTCAGGCGCTCGATGGCCGGATTGTTGGCGGCAATGCCCCCCAGATGCACGACGCCACCCTTGCCCCCCATTGCTTCGAACAGGATACGCGCCGTCTGCTCGGCCGGCTTTTCGTCCGACCAGGTCATGTGCGAGACGTAGTTATCGCCGATGTCCCACGGGTGCAGGTCGTCGGTTTTGTTCCAGATCGTGGAAATGTAGGCGCCGGCATCGCGTACGGCCTCAACCACGGGACGGGCGTTCGGACTGTCGTTGGCGTCGCAGGCGATCGCGCACTTGCCGCCGGTCTTGGCCAGGAACGCCTTGATGTCGGCCAGCGACTTCTCCGAAGATCCCTCGTTGATCAGCGAGACGAGAAAATCCTTCGGCTTGCCGATGGATTCCACAAAAGCCTCCCCGCCTGAGACGATCGAGTTCCAGTAAGCCGAGGCGCGGTCGCGGTAGGACCAGGCGATCGCCGGGTCCGTGAGAGCCGCACGAGCGGCGCCGCCGCCGAAAACGAACGGCGTTGCCATCGCTCCCATGCCAGCAGCGGTGGCGAGCAGGAAATTGCGCCGGCTGACGGTCTCGCGCTCGATGAAATCCTTGATGAAAGTCGACATGCTTCCTCCCATTTGGCAACGGCCCGCAGGGGCGCGGGCGTCTATTGGGCAATCGAGAAACCTGGCCATCCAATCGCCCTCCCGATCGCATAACGCACTATCTAGTTACTTCTTAAGGACGCGTGAGTCAAGCGGCGGCGCGATCGATGGCCTGTTGACTTCTCGTCCAATTGAACTGACTTTCAGCGGCATCAGCACCGCCGCCTGCGCACGGGACGGCAACCAAAGGAGCGGCCGAAGTGGACGCCACGCCCGACAAATCGAAGAATGGCGGCAAGAAGAGACGGCTGCGGGATGCCGAAGCAACCAAGCTTCGCATACTGGAGGCGGCAAAGAGTGACTTTGCCAAGAACGGCCTCGGCGGTGCGCGCGTTGATGTCATCGCAGCGAAGGCCAAAGCCAACAAGCGTATGATTTATCATTATTTCGGCAGCAAAGATGGTCTTTTCCAGACGGTGATCGAGAATGCCTATCTGGACATCCGTAGCGCTGAACAGAAGCTTCATCTCGATGATTTGGAACCTAGGGAGGCCTTGGAGCGTCTGGTCAGGTTCACCTGGCAATATTACTTGAAGAACCCTGAATTCATCACCTTGGTCAACAGCGAGAACCTTCATCGAGCCAAGCACGTGAAGAAGTCCGAGTTGATCAAGACGGCGAGTCGCAAATTCGTCGCCATGGTCTCCAGCATACTTGAGCGGGGTGTGAGAAGCGGGGATTTTCGCGCCGGGATCGATCCCGCACAATTAAATATTACGATCGCCGCGATCGGTTATTATTACATAACGAACCGTTTTACGGGATCAATTATTTTCGAGCGCGACCTGATGGATAAGAACGCTCTCAATGAACGCCTTGAGTTCAATATAGACACCATTATCAGACTTGTGAGTGCCTGACTTTTATGGTGGCTAATTCGGCCAGACCCACAGGCTCTCGATATGAGCGACCAGCATTTCCATGCCGGACAGCCGATAGACGGTGAAGTGGAAGTCGCGATTGTAGCGGAATGAAAGTTCCGGATCGCCGGCCGGCCGCGACCTTTCACATGATGCCGAAGGTCTTGTAGGCATCCACCGCGCTCATCCCCTCGCGGATCGCCTTGGCGACGAGCTTTTCTCCACGGACTTTTTCGAGGGCGAGGCGCACCACCTCTTCCTCGGCTTCTGCGGGGATAACAAGAACGCCTTCCTTGTCGCCGAACAGCAGCGTTCCCGGCTCTATGCGCACGCCGCCGATTTCGAGCGCGCAGCGATAGTCGACGACCTTGCCGCGCACACCCTGGTCCTGCGCGTACCAGCCGGTGCAGAAGCAGGGAAATCCCAGCGCCTTGATGCCATCCGTGTCGCGGGCGAAGCCGTCGACCAGCGCGCCATGCGCGCCGAGGATCTTCGCGCGGGTTGACATCAACTCGCCCCACAGCGCGTAGCGGGGCGAGGCGCCGCTGGCGACGTAGATCTCGCCGGGCTTCAGGTCGTCGAGCGCTTCGAACATCAGCCCGAACGGCTTCGCCATCAGCGGATTGCGCGTCGGTCCGTCGGACGGGAAGATATCGGTCTCGAGCACTGGCATGGCCCGGCCGAGCAGCCGCGTCTTCTCGTCGACGGGCCTGAACACCGGCGGCAGGAACTGATGCTGCAGCCCCAGCGTGTCCATCACGTCGCCGACCACAGCGACGAAGAGCTCTTCCTTGAACAGGCGGTACATTTCGGCGTCGTCGGCATAGAGGGGCGTCGATCTGTTCATCACGCTTGCATCCGGATGTTGGTGGATTGAGCGGCGCGGGAAGGTCCGAGCGCCGCGGCGTTCTGCACCAGCGCGCGCATATAGCCGAGCGCAAAGGCCTTTCCCGCATGCCAGGGCGCGTCGCAGGACATTTCCGGCGTGTGGTCGGGGATGATGACGCCTTCATAGCTTTCGTCGCGCAGGATGCGGACGATTTCGGCCATGTCGATGTCGCCGTCGTCGACGAAGGTTTCGTGGTAGTTCGGCACCTTGCCGCGTACGTTGCGGAAATGGATGTAGCCGATGCGCTTGCGTCGGGCGAAGCGCCGGACATGTTCGTAGATCTCGTCGGTGTCGGGCATCTCCTGCAGCGAGCCGAGACAGAGCTCCAGCCCGTTGGACGGCGACTCCACGATGTCCATCAACCGGTCGTATTTCTCCGGACGGTTGACCAGCCGCGCCGTGCCGCGCAGCGCTTCGGCCGGCGGATCGTCCGGATGCGCGGCGAGCACCACGCCGGCTTCCTCGGCCACCGGAACGACTTCCCGCAGGAACGCGCCGAGCCGCTGCCAAAGTTCATCGCTGCTCACTCTCACAGGTTCAGCGCCCGGCCGGCCGGCGCGGTAGCGCATGTTCCAGACTACGCCGTCGGGCAGGGGCAGGTCAGGATCGATGGCCGCAAGGTCGAGCCCGACCGACATCGCCTCGCCGCGCGCGAAGGGGCCGCGCGACCAGCCCCAGACGCCGGCAACGGAGAAGTTGTAGCCGATGCACGGAATGCCGGCACGCCCGGCGTCGCGGATAAGCCGCTTCAGCCCTTCGATCTGCTTCGCCTGATCGGGACCGTCGAGCAGAATGTCGGACCAGAAGCGCGGCGAGAAATTCTCGATCGCGGCGATTTCCAGACCGTTGTCGCGCACGGTGCTGACCAGGCCGGCAAAGTCCTCATAGGTCCACAGTTCGTCGGTGGAGCAATCGCCCCAGCCTTCCTTCTCGTTGCCGGCGGACAGCGAAGGATCGCGGCCGCGAAAATAGTTGGTGAGGTGGGCGACGATGTGGGTGGCGCCCGCCTGGCGAGCAAAGCGGAAATTGTCGGGGGTCAGCGATTCCCGGTAAAGGCCAAGACCGATCTTCATGGTCATTTCACGCCAATGCCGGCGGTCAGGCCGCCGTCGATCTTATAGTCGGCGCCGGTGCAGAAGCCGGCCTTGGAAGAGCACAGAAAGGCGATGAGTTCCGCCACTTCCTCGGGTTCGCCGATGCGGCCGAGCGGATGGGCCGCGCCGAAGCGCCTGTAGGCCTCCTCGACATCGGCATCGCTGCCTTTGTCGCCACGCGCGGCCTTCTCCAGGATCGGCGTGCGGATCGAGCCCGGGCTGACCGAATTGACCCGGATGCCAGCGGCCGCGTAGTCGAGCGCCAGCGAGCGTGTCAGCGTATGGATGGCGCCCTTGGTGGTGGCATAGGCGGCGACGTTCTGCTGGCAGGCGAAACCCTGCACCGAAGCAACGTTGACGATCGCGCCGCCGCCGCGCTTGATCATTTCCGGAATGCCGAAATGGGCGGTCAGATAGATCGAGCCGACATTGACGGTCATCGCCTTGTTCCAGGTTTCCCAATCGGTCGTCGTCGCGGTGCCATAGGGATGGACCGCCGCCGAATTGACGATCACGTCGAGACCACCGAAGCGCTCGACGCCGGCAGCGACGGCGTCGCGAACCTGGCCTTGTACCGAGACGTCGGTGTCCACGACCAGCACGCCGGCACCGGTGCTTTCCAGCTCCGCTCTCATTGCCGCATTGGCCGCGCCGTCGATGCCGCAGGCGACGATCGCAGCGCCGCCGGCGGCGAGGCGCCTGGCGGTTGCGAGACCGATCCCGGTCGTCCCGGTCACCAGCGCGACCTTGCCTTCAAAATCCTTCATTGCGGGAACTCCTTCAGTCGCTGTCGGAACCCGGCTCTTCCGGCAGGAAGCGCAGGGCGAAATCGAGATGGCGGCTCATCAGATAGGCGTAGGCCAGCCTGTCGCGTGCGCGGAGCGCGGCGATGATCTCGCCATGCGCGGCGCGGGTGTCGGCCAGCACCGGTCGCATTTCCTTGCCGATGGTCATGATCCTCAGGATCACGGGCGACAGGAAGGAATACATGTCCGTCAGCATGCGGTTGCCCGCCAGACCGATCAGCGCCATGTGGAAATTGAAATCGTTCTCGGCGGCTTCCTCGATCGAGCGGCTGTCGACGATCCGGGCGTTGATCTCGTCCAGCGTATCGATCTGCTCGCTCGTGGCATTGAGCACGATGTGGTCGCCGATGCCGACCTCGATGATGCGTCTGAAACCCTGGATGTCCGCAAATGACGAGCGCGAGACATCCATATGCGCGGCGAAGAAATTCTGGATGGCGATGCTCTGCCCGTCGGCGAGCACAGCGCCGACACGCGGCTTGGGCTCGATCAGCCCATAGGTGCGGATGGTGCGCAGCGCCTCGCGCACCGTGTTGCGGCTGGCGCCGGTGATCTCGCTGAGCTCGCGTTCGGTCGGCAGAACATCGCCGACATTGAGTTGTCGCGCGCGAATAAGGTCGAGGATCCGTCCGGCCGCGGTGTCGACCGCGGACCTGCCGCTGGCACGGCGGGCGACGATGTTGTCACGCGCGGCCTGAGTATCTTCCACCGTCGATCCTCCTAAATTGTTGGACCAACATATCGCATGGTTTGAGGAAAACAACAGATTTTGGGAGCTCCTTGGTCGAATTTTCCGTTGCCTCGCCGCAAACCGATCTCTCGAAGCCTTGAAATTTTTAATTTGACTCCTGTTGTGGTCCAACAATAAGTTCCGGCCATTCACAGAGGGAAGCGGCAATGGAACAGTGCTGGCGCTGGTATGGCCCGGACGATCCGGTGACACTCGATCACGTCAAGCAGGCGGGCGCGACAGGCGTAGTCTCGGCCCTGCACGACATCTATGACGGGCGCGTCTGGCCGCTGGAGAACATCCTCGAGCGCAAGCGCATCATCGAGGCGGCGGGGCTGACCTGGTCGGTGGTCGAGAGTATTCCGGTCCACAACTCGATCAAGATCGGCTCGCCGGAACGGCTCCGCTATGTCGGCCACTACAAGGATACGATCCGCGCCTTGGCGAAGGCCGGCATCGCGACGATCTGCTACAATTTCATGCCAGTCGTCGACTGGACCCGCACGGATCTGGCCTACCGCCTGCCGACGACGGGTTATGCGCTACGCTTCGACGCGATCGATTTCGCGGCCTACGACCTGTTCGTGTTGAAGCGCCGCAATGCCCGGGACGGCTACACGCCCACCCGCGTCGCCGAGGCAGAAGCGCGGCTGAAGGAACTCGGCGACGAGAAGATCGACAGGATCGAGCGAAACCTTATCGCCGGCCTGCCCGCCACCGAGCGCGCCTACAACCGCGACAGCTTTCGCGAGGCCCTGGCCGACTACGATTCGATCGGGCCGAAGGAATTGCGCGAGAACCTCGCCTGGTTCCTGCGCGAGATCATTCCGGTGGCCGAACAGGAAGGGGTGCGCATGTGCATCCATCCCGACGATCCGCCATTTTCGCTCTACGGCCTGCCGCGCATCGTCTCGACCGCCGACGATGCGCGCTTCATCCTCGATGCCGTCGACAGTCCGGCCAATGGCCTGACCTTCTGCACCGGCTCCTACGGCACGCGCGCCGACAACGACATCGTCGCCATGGTCAAGGCGTTCGCCGACCGCATCCATTTCGTCCATCTGCGCAATGTCACCATCGAGGATGACGGCTCGTTCCACGAGGCCGAGCATCTCGAGGGCGGCACCGACATGGCGCTTGTCATCCTCGCGCTGATGCAGGAGGAGGCGCGCCGCCGCAAGGAAGGCCGCGCCGACTGGCGCATTCCGATGCGGCCCGATCATGGGCACCTGCTCGCCGACGACATCGGCAAGACGAAGATCAATCCCGGCTATTCGCTGATCGGCCGGCTCAAGGGCCTTGCCGAACTGCGCGGCATCATGCGCGCCGTCGAGAGGTTCGGCCTGGCTTGAGGCTGCGGCCGGGAGGGGAGTTGGTTTTGCGTATGTAAAAACTATTTGCCCAGGTGAAAATAACTGCTACTGGTCTGCGGGGCCGGGCACGCGCCCGGTTCGAGGGAGGAATTGCCGGATATGACAAGACTGCGCGGTCTTGCGTGGGATCATCGACGTTGCTGGGGTCCGCTGGATGCCAGCGTGGCGCCGTATCGCGCCGCCAATCCCCGCCTGGAAATCGAATGGGACCGCCGCAGCCTCTATGAGTTCGGCGAGGGCGCGCTTGGCCCTGTGCTCTCGGCCTATGATCTGGTGGTGTTCGACCATCCCTTCATCGGCGACATCGCGCAGGACGAGCTGATGGTGCCGTTCGACGCGTATCTGTCGGCGGAACAGGTCCGCTTTTTCGAGCAGGATTCGGTCGGTCCGTCCTGGCGGTCCTACAAGAAGAACGGGCGGCAATGGGCGCTTCCGATCGATGCCGCCTGCCACGTCGCCTCCTATCGTCCGGACCTTCTGGAGCGCTACGGGCCGGTGCCGCGTACGCATGAAGAAGTCGTCGCGCTCGGCCGGCTGGCGCGCAAGGACGGAAGGTGGCTTGGCCTGCCTTTCGTGGCGACGGACGCGATGTGCCTGCTTCTGACGCTTGGCGACCCGCAGGAAGACGGTGAGCACTTCATCGCGCCGGACATGGTCGAGACGGCCGTCGGGCAATTGCGCGAGCTTGCGGCGCTGTCGCATCCGAACTCGTCCGGTTGGAATCCGATCCGCTGCTACGACCACATGATCGCGCATGACGACGTCGTCTATGTGCCGTTCGCCTTCGGCTATGTGAACTACGCCGCGAAAACCGACAGGCCGTATCTGCGCTTTGCCGATGTGCCGACCGTGCGATCGGCCGGCGCGCTGCTCGGCGGCGCCGGCATCGGCGTCAGCGCACAGTCGAAGCACAAGCAGCATGCGATCGACTACGCGCTGTTCCTGTGCTCGCCCAATTATCAGCGCGGCGACTATGTGAAATCGGGCGGACAGCCGGGATCGCTGGCGGCCTGGAAGGACGCCGAGGTCAATCGTCTCTCCGGTGATTTCTTCTCCTCGACGCTGCGCACGATCGGCTCGTCCTATCTGCGTCCGACGCATCCGGGCTTCATCGCCTTCTTCCGCGACTGCGCGCCGCGCGCGGCTGCTGCGATCGCCGGCGACATCTCGGCCGCTGAACTCGCCGATCACGTCAACCGCCTCTATCGCGAAACCAGGCAACCGGAACGGAGCGTCGCGTGATGGCCGCCGGTATTGCCGAAACGCTTGAGGAAAGCGAAAGCGGCCGCAACGGATATCGCGTGCCGGCGGTGGAGAAGGCGCTCGACGTGCTGGAGTTCATGGCCTCCAGGGCCGAAGCGCTGACCCAGACCGAGATCGCCACCGGCATGGGCCGCTCCATCCACGAAATCTACCGCATCCTGCTCTTGCTGGAGAAGCGCGGCTACCTCTTCCGCACGCAATCGGACCGCTTCCGGCTGTCGCTGAAACTGTTCGAGCTGGCGCATATGCATCCGCCGGTGAACAGGCTGGTCGAATCCGCGCTGCCGGTGATGCGCGAATTGACCGCCAATGCCGACCAGAGCTGCCACCTGGTGGTGCGCGAGGGGCAGAACGCGCTGGTGGTGCTACAGATCGATTCACCGCTGCCGATGCGTTACTCGGTCGCACTCGGCTCGCATTTCCCGATCCTCGAAACCAGTTCCGGCGCGGTGCTGCTTGCCCATTCGAACCGGACCGAGCGCGACCGCATCGTCGAGCGCATCGTGGCCGCCGGCGAAGGGCAGGGGACGCGCGAAGAGATCGAGGCGCGGCTGAACGAGGTGGCCAGGCTCGGCTACGAGATGCGCGCGTCACTGGCCGTCGAGGGCTGCACCAACATTTCCATGCCCGTGCGCGATCATGTCGGCGCGGTCATCGCCGCGCTCACGGTGCCACTGCTGCCGCAGAAGGCGGCGCGCTTCGACCGCCAGACCGTCTTCGAGCGAACCCGGGCCGCCGCCGAGAAGATATCGGCCGCGCTCGGTTGGGGCGAAGCCAACAGCTCTTCACGTGCCGACCCGGAACGGCGGGATTACCCGTTCAGCGACTGAGACAAACGAAAACCCTGGGAGAGAAAAATGCACTGGTCCAAATCAATCCTGCTCGCATCCGCGGCCATGCTGGCGATCGGCGCGGCGGCGGCGCATGCCGAGAACATGCCCAAGCACATCGGCTACGTCACCAACTACGCCACGCATGAGTGGTACCAGAACGTCATCAAGGGCATGAAGGCGCACGGCAAGGAACTGGGAATCGAGGTCGAGGTCCAGGACGCCAATCTCGACATCGCCAAGCAGGTCGCCGCGGCCGAGGACTTCATCGCCAAGGGCGTCGACGTGCTGATCATCACCCCGGTGAATGAGGAAGGCGTGGTGCCGCTGCTGCGCCAGGCCAAGGCCGCCAACATCCCGGTGGTGCTCGAGGGCAACCCGGTCAAGGGCATGACCACCATGGTCGCCATCTGCGACTACGACACCGGCTATTTCTCCGGCGTCGAGGCGGGCAAATATGCCAAGGAAAAGCTCGGCGGCGTCGCCAAGGTGATGAATGTCGGCTTGCCGTTGCTGTCGGCGACGGTGCTACGCTCACAGGGCTTCATGGACGGGCTCAAGACCATCGTCCCCGACGCGGTCATGGTCCACGACCTCGACGGCGGCGGCAATCCGGACCGCGCGCTGGAAGTGTCTTCGGCGGCACTCGCCAAGAACTCCGACGTCAACATCATCTACGGCATCAACGACTCGTCGTCGCTCGGCGGCCTGCAGGCCTGGAAGGCCGCCGGCAAGTCGCAGGACGGCCTGCTGACGGTCGGCACCGGCGGCGAAGGGCTCGCCTTCATCAACGCCATGCAGAACGAGCCGTCCTACCGCATCGAGGCCGCCATGTTCCCGGAGAAGGAAGGCTTCACGACCATCGACGCGGCGGTCAAGTTGTTCAACAACGAACAGGTGCCGGAGCACATCGTCAGCCCGACCGCGCCGATGACTGGCGACGACTGGAAGAAATACTATGATTACGACGGCTCGGCCCGCACCATCAAATGGGACGCCGTCAACGCGCTGCAGCCGCCGGCAAAGTGCATGAAGACCTCGGCCGACCTGAAGAAATAGGCCGATCGACACGGTCCTTCCCGCGTCGCGGGAAGGGCTACCAGCCAGGCGTCGATGGCCCGCGAAGGCACGGCGCCGGCGCCTGACCTTAGAGCCGGATGATTTCAGGTCTGTTCGACCTGAAATCTGAATCCGTCTCTAAATCCAAGAGATAGAGCATGATGTCGTCCGAAAACCGCTTCACACTTTTCGGCATCATGCTCTAGCGACGGGAATGGACTGACATGAGCGAGCTAACACACGCTTCCGCGCAGAAGCGTTTCATCGGCGGCCAAGTTCTCGGCAGCAGCCAGCTGGTGCTGGGCGCGATCCTGGCGGTGCTTTGCATCGCCATCTCGATCGCGGCGCCGCAGTTCTACTCGGAGGCCAACATCATCGCCATCCTGCGCCAGTGCGCGCTGGTGCTGATCGTCGCTTCGGGCATGACCATGCTCATCATCACGGCGGAAGTCGACCTGTCGGTCGGCGCCTCGCTTGCCTTTGTCGGCTGCATCGGCATGGCGGTGCTCAATTCCACCCACAGCCTCGCGCTCGGCATGCTGGCGGCACTTGCCTTTGCCGGCGGCGTCGGCCTGTTCAACGGGCTCGTCGTCACCCGGCTCAGGGTGAACTCGCTGATCGCCACCATCGGCACCATGATGATGCTGCAGGGCGGCGTCTATCTGTTCACGCGCGAAGCGGTGCAGAACCACAATCAACTGGCAAGCTTCACCGATCTCGGCGCCGGCTATGTCGGCGCCGTGCCGGTCCCCGTCATTGTGGCGGCGCTGATCTTCATCGTCGCCTATGTGACGCTGCGCTTCACCACGCTCGGCCGCTACCTTTACGCGGTCGGCGCCAATGAAAAGGCGGTGCGCCTGTCCGGCTTGCGTTCGGAACGGCTCAAGCTGCTTGCCTTCGTCGTCACCGGCCTGTGCGTGGGCGTCGCCGGCATGATCCTGTCGTCATTGATGAATGCCGGCCAGCCGACTGCCGGGCGCGGCTTCGAGCTGACGGTGATCGCCGCCGTCATCCTCGGCGGCACTAGCCTGCTCGGCGGCCGCGGCTCGCTGTTCGGCACGCTGCTCGGCGTTCTGGTGCTGAAGGTGATCGACAACGGCATCATCATCCTCGGCTGGAACCAGGACCTGCAGATGGTGGTGCCGGGCATCGTCATCATCCTGGCGACCTATCTCGACATCATCCGGAACAAAGCCAATGTCCGTTGATTTCCTCCACCCCGGCGAAGGCGCGGCCATCGACACGAATGTGTCGGCGCTGGAGATGCGTGGCATCGGCAAGCGGTTTCCGGGCGTGGTGGCGCTGGACAATGTCGACTTCACGCTGGAGCCCGGCAAGATCCACGCCCTGATGGGCGAAAACGGCGCCGGCAAGTCGACGCTGATCAAGATCATGGCAGGCGTCTACGGCAAGGATGCCGGCACGGTCCGCATGCGCGGACGCGAGGTCGACATCAAGTCGCCGCGGGACAGCCTCAAGGAAGGCATCAAGGTCGTCTTCCAGGAGATCGCGTTGATCTCCGAATTCACCGTCGCGGAAAACATCTTCCTGGAAGGTTATCCGACCGGCAGGACCGGCTCGATCGACTGGAAGAAGATCCGCGCGGACTCGGCGGCGCTGTTCAACCGCATCGGCTTCAACGTCGATCCGGCGGCGCGGACGGGATCGCTGCCGGTCAGCCAGCAGCAGATGGTCGAGATCGCCCGCGCGCTCGCTCATGAGGCGCGCGTGGTCGTGATGGACGAACCGACATCCTCGCTGACGCCGAACGAAGTCGCGCTGCTGTTCACCGTCATCCGCCGCCTGGCATCGCTCGGCATCGCCGTGGTCTATGTCAGCCACAAGCTCGACGAGGTGTTCGAGATCGCCGATACGGTGACGGTGCTGCGCGATGGACGCCACATATCGACCAAGCCGATCGGCGAGCACACCAACGACACGCTGATCCAGGACATGATCGGCCGGCGCATCGACAACCTCTTTCCCCGCCAGCGCGGCGCGGCGGGCAGCAAGGTGGCGCTGTCCGTCGAGAAGCTCAGCACGGCGAAGAAGCTCATCGACGTGTCCTTCGAGGCGCGCGCCGGCGAGGTGCTCGGCTTTTTCGGATTGATGGGCGCCGGCCGCACCGAGCTCGCCAAGGCGATGGTCGGTTATGACCCGATCACTTCGGGCGCGATCATGGTCGACGGTCGGCGCCTTGCGCCGCACGACACGCGCACCGGGGTGCGGCTCGGCATCGGCCTGCTCACCGAGGACCGCAAGAGCGAAGGCCTGATGGGCGAGCTGCCCGTCTACCAGAATGCCAGCCTCGCCTCGCTCGGCGGGTTCGCCCGATTGGGCTTCGTCGACAAGGCGAAGGAGCATCAGGCGGTGCAGGACTATGTCGACCGCTTCCGCATCAAGACGCCCAGCCTGTTCCAGCAGATCAAGAACCTGTCGGGCGGCAACCAGCAGAAGGTGCTGATCTCGCGCTGGCTGATGCGGGGCCTGAAGGTCATCGTCGTCGACGAGCCGACGCGCGGCATCGATGTCGGCGCCAAGTCGGAAATCTTCGCGCTGATCGACCGGCTCGCCGGCGAGGGCCTGGCGGTCGTCATGATGACCTCGGAGATGCCGGAGCTGCTTGGCCTCGCCGACCGTATCGCGGTGATGTGCGAGGGCCGTCTGACCGCTGTCATGTCGCGCGAGGAAGCCACGCAGGAAAAGATCCTCAATGCGGCGATCGGATAGAACCATGGCGCATCGCCGCAGCATTGTTTGCGATACGCGCCATTCCCTCGGAGGAGGCAAGCGATGAGCCTTGCAAGCACGGCTTCCGCAAAAGACCAGCCATCCATGCTGGCGCGGCTCTTTGCCCGGCAGGAGCTGGCGCTGCTCGTGTGCCTGATCCTCGTGCTGGCGTTCTTTTCCGCCACGGTCGAGAATTTCTTCTCCGTGCGCAACATGACCAACGTGCTCGGGCAGGCCTCGCTGGCGCTCACCGCCGGCATCGGCTGCGCCATCGTCTTCATCTCCGGCGAGGTCGACATCTCGATCGGCTCGCTGCTGGCGACCATCGCGCTGCCGCTGATCATCATCATGAACGACACCAACTCGCTGCTGCTCGGCGTCAGCGGCGCGCTGCTGTTCGGCCTGATCATCGGCGTGGTGAACGGCTATCTCGTTGCCTATGCCGGCATCAACTCGCTGATCGTGACGCTGGGCACGATGTTCATCATGCGGGGCGGCGTCTATCTCTACACCGGCCAGCGCGCGATCCCCGACGACGCCAGCCTCGACAGCTTCATCGCGCTCTCCGACGGGCGTCTGTTCAACATCATCCCGTACTCGGCGGTGATCGCCATCGTGCTGCTTGCCGCCTTCGGCTACATGATGCAGCACCGGCCGTTCGGGCGGCAGATCTATGCCGTCGGCGGCAACCAGGAAGTGGCGCGGCTGGCAGGCTACGACGTGCGGCGCGTCAAGTTCATCTGCTTCATCATCAGCGCGCTGCTGGCGACGGTCGCCGGCATCATCCTGGCGGCGCGTGTCGGTTCGGCGCAGCATACGGCGGGATTGAATTTCGAATTCCAGGTCGTCGCCGCGACGGTGCTCGGCGGGGTGAGCCTTGCCGGCGGCATCGGCAGCCTGACCGGCATGGCGCTCGGCGTCCTGATCCTGCAGTTCCTGTCCAACGGCCTGCGCGGGCTCGGGCTGCCGACTGAATGGCAGCTGGTCATCACCGGCATGATCATCATTGCGGCGGTCGCCTTCGACGAAGCGAAGCGCCGGCGCGCGAATGGAGGCTGACATGGCTCGTCTCGACGGAAAAACTGCCGTCATCACCGGTGCGGCCGACGGCATCGGCCACGCGATCGCCGAGGCGATGGCGCGGGAAGGGGCGCATGTCTTCCTCGGCGACATCGCCGACGACGCCGGCGAGAAGTTCGCCGCAGCACTGCGCGCTGCCGGCCGCAGCGCCGACTACGTCCATTGCGACGTCTCCCAGGAGGCCGATATCGCCGGCCTGATCGACAGCGCCGTCAAGAAGACCGGACATCTCGACGTCCTGGTCAACAACGCCGCCATCGCCATCGGCGGCATGCCGGTGCACGAGATGACCGACGAGCAGTGGCACAGGCTGATCGCGGTCAACCTGACCAGCGTCTTCCGCGGCTGCAAATACGCGCTGCCGCACATGATCGCGCAGAAGTCGGGATCGATCATCAACATGGCCTCGGCGCAGGGCCATATCGGTCTCGATGGCTGGACCGCCTATGCCGGCGCCAAGGGCGCGGTGATGGCGATGACGCGCCAGATGGCGGTCGAGTTCGGCCCGATGAACATCCGCGTCAACTCGATCTCGCCGGGCACCATCAACACGCCGATGAACGACAGGCTGATCAAGGAGATCGGCGGCAGCCTCGCCAAGGCCTGGGTCAAGATGCATCCGCTCGGCCGCATCGGCCAGCCCTCGGAAGTGGCCGAGGCCGCCGTCTATCTGGCTTCCGACGCAGCCGGCTTCACCACCGGCACCGATCTGCGCGTCGATGGCGGGCTGACGGCCGCGCCCCGCTACGTTCCCGAACTGCTTTGAAACGAAACGAGACATGAAATGAACAAGGCCCTCGAAGGCGTCCGCATCCTCGACTTCAGCCATCTGCTGCAGGGACCGTTCGCCACACAGCTGCTCGGCGACATGGGCGCCGATGTCATCAAGATCGAGCGCGCCGGCGCCGGCGACATGTTCCGCGGCATGACCTTCTTCGCCAAATGGGTGGGCGGCTCCGAGAGCCCGAACTTCCTTGCCTGGAACCGCAACAAGCGCTCCATCGCGCTCAACCTGAAGAGCCGCAAGGTGCACGCCATCATCATGGAGATGGCCCGGACCGCGGACGTCGTCGTGCAGAATTTCCGTCCCGGCGTGCTGGCCAAGCTCGGCTACGGCTATGAGGACTTCAAGGCCGTCAATCCGCGCATCATCTATTGCTCGGGTTCGGGCTATGGCGAGGAAGGCCCTTATGTAGAGCGTCCTGGACAGGACATGCTGATCCAGGGCCTTGCGGGGCTGATCGCCAACACCGGCCGCGGCGACCAGGCGCCGGTTCCGGCAGGCGCCGGGCTTGCCGACCAGATCGGCGCGATGAACATGGTCTATGGCATCCTGTCGGCGCTCTACTATCGCGAGAAGACCGGCAAAGGGCAGAAGATCGAGGTCAACCTGCTGGCCGGCCTCTTGGCGCATCTCAACCAGGAATATGTCGCCGTGCTCAATCTCGGCGAGGATTTCGTGCGGCCGAATTCCGGCATCGGCCATCCCGGCATGCAGGCGCCATTCGGCATCTATGAGACGAAGGACGGCGGCTATGTGTCGATCGCCATGAGCCCGTACAAGACGCTCTATGAGGTGCTGGAAGCGCCGCAGCTCGCCGTCTACGACGACCTCAAGACCTTGTTCGACAAGCGCGACGAAGTGTTCGAGAAGGTCAATGCCGAGACCAAGAAATTCGCCACGCAGGATCTCTTGGCGCGGTTGCTCAAGGCCGACATCTGGTGCGCCGAGGTGAAGGATATCCGCCGCGCGGCGGAAGACCCGCAGGTCACGCATATGGGCATGATCACCAGCTACGATCATCCGCGCGGCGGCAAGGTGCGGGTGGTGGCGCCGGCGGTCAAGATGAGCGAGACGCCCGCGACCATCGAGCGGCCGGCGCCGCTGGTCGGCCAGCACGGCCGTGAGATCCTGGCCGAGTTCGGCCTGTCGAAGGACGAGATCGCGGCGCTCGAGGCGTCCGGCGACATGACCGTGGACGCGGCCTGACGATGCGCACCTACCAGACGCTCACCGTCGAAATCCAGGGCCGCGTCGCGGTCGTCACCTTCCGCCGCGCCGACCAGCTCAACGCCATGAATCGGATGATGCAAGGCGAGATCACCGAGGTCTTCGAGGCGCTGTCCTCCGACGCGGGCGTCGGCGCGATCGTGGTGACCGGCGAGGGGCGGGGCTTCATGGCCGGCGCCGACATCAAGGAATACGCTGCCCAGACGGCGGCCGAGTTCGACACGTTCCAGGCTGCCGGCACGCGCATGTATGCGGCGATCGAGGAGAACCGCAAGCCGGTGATCGCGGCGGTCAACGGCTTCGCGTTGGGCGGCGGCATGGAGCTGGTGCTGTGCTGCGACATCGTGATCGCCAACCAGTATGCGAAACTTGGGCTGCCGGAGATCAAGCTCGGGCTGATCCCCGGCGGTGGCGGCACGCAGCGCAGCGTCGCCAGGCTCGGCCGCAACCGCGCCAATTTCCTGCTGATGACCGGCGCGATCGTGCCGGCCTCCGAATTCGTCAGCGCGGGCCTGGTCAACGAGATCGTCGATGTCGAAAGGCTGATGCCGCGCGCGCTTGAACTGGCCGGGATGATCGCCGCCGAGCCGGCTGCCGCGATCGAAGGTCTCAAAGTCCTGACGGGGCATGCGGAGTCGGGCGATCTGGCCGATGGCCTCGCCATGGAGCGTAACATACTGGGCGGCCTTTACCGCAGCGAGGTTGGCCAGCGGCGCGTCAGGGAATTCGCCGAGAGGAGCGCGATCAAGGTGAAAAAGGCCGGGCCGTGAAGATCGGCGATCGAACTGCATTGTCTCTGGTCAAGCCGAACCGGCCGCGCTTCACCGATGTCGAGGGGTTGGCTGCAATGGTCGGCCATGGCGACGCTTTCGGCGTCGGCGGTCATCATTTCGCCCGACTGCCGATCGCCTTGCTGCGTGTGATCGCCAAGACCGGTGTGAAAGACTTGCACTACGTCTCCTGGGCTGGCGGCTTGCCGCTCGAGCTGCTGCTCGAGGCGGGCGCGGTGGCGGAAATCGAGCTGTGCTTTTCCAGCCTCGACATCTTCGGGCTGCCGCCGAAATTCCGCGCGGCCGCCGAGAGTGGCGCGATCCCCGTCCGCGACTGGACGGCCCTGGCCATGATCCAGGCGCTGCGGGCGGCGCAGCAGAACCTGCCGTCGATGCCGTTCCAGCTTCCTCAAGGGTCCGACATGCTGGCGCGCGTGCCGGGCGCGATCGCCAGGCCCGATCCGGTGGCGGGGACCGATACCGGATTTGTCCCGCCGCTCAGGCTCGACACATTTGTCGTCCACGCCCAGCGCGCCGACGAAAGCGGCAATGTCGAGATCATCGGGCCGCGGGCGCTGGACTTCGCCATGGCCGGCGCGGCGCGCCAGGTGCTGGTCACGGTCGAGGAGATCGTGCCGGTTGGGGCACTGCGCCGGGACGGCCGCCAGAGCATCCTCACCCGCAATCAGGTTTCGGCCATTGCGCTTGCGCCGGGCGGCGCCTATCCGGCCTCGTGCCTGCCATTCTACGTCACGGATTATCAGGCCTTGTCGGAGGCCTTCGCGACGAAGGACGCAGCTCTGTCGGATAGGCTCGGTCTGCCTTTAGGCGGCCTGCCGGAGCGGCTTCAAAGAGCGGCCAAGGTCACCGCCGAAATGGTCCTCGCGATGCCTGCATTGTCGCAGGGCGAAGGGGAAGCAACCGTCGACGAGATCATTGCCGCGCGGATCGCGGCCGAGCTCGACAATGAGAGCTTCGCCAGCGCCGGCGCGGTGTCGCCGCTCGCCAATGTCGCCTATCGGCTGGCCAAGGCGACGCATGCGCCTGACATGATCATCGCGACGATGAGCTGCGGCCACCTCGACGTCGCGCCGAGCCCGATGGTGCTGTCGCTGATCGAAAGCCTCGATTGCGAGACGGCCGTGGCGCATGCCGGCGGCGACGACACCTACTCGACCTACTACCAGGCGGGCGCGGTGACGCATGAGATCGTCGGCGCCGCGCAAGTCGACCGGCACGGCCGCGTCAATACCATCGCGCTGCGCAAGCCGAGCGGCGGTCTGATCCGGCTGCCGGGGCAGGGCGGCATGGCCGACGTCGCCAACATGCATCGCGACTACCTGCTCTACGTTCCGCGTCATTCGGTCCAGTCGCTGGTCGACGCGGTCGAGATCGCGAGCTCGGCGCGCGGACTGCTGACGCCGTCCGAACGCGAGCCGATGGGCTATTGCACAGGCAAGGCG
This sequence comes from Mesorhizobium sp. CNPSo 4661, assembly GCF_057784215.1. Classification (NCBI taxonomy): domain Bacteria; kingdom Pseudomonadati; phylum Pseudomonadota; class Alphaproteobacteria; order Hyphomicrobiales; family Phyllobacteriaceae; genus Mesorhizobium; species Mesorhizobium sp. CNPSo 4661. Next base: position 99,555 of record NZ_JBWGIO010000014.1, read on the forward strand.
CTGGTCTTCACCGATCTCTGCATCTTCCGGCTCGACCAGGCATCCAGGAAATTGATCGTCATCGAAACCATGCCGGGCGTCACCCGGCCGCAGATCGGTGAAGCCACCGGTTTCGAAGTGACATTCGATGCCGATTGCCGCGAGGTGCCGGTGCCCTCCAGCGATACGCTTGCCGTGCTGCGAAGCCGCATCGACCCGCTTGGCCTGCGGCGCCTGGAATTCGTCAGCGCCAAGGAGCGTGGCGCGCTCATCGCCGAAATCCTCGCGGCCGACCGCGCGATGGTCGAACGCTGCATCGCCGCGCAAAGCTGAGAAACGTTCCATGGCAAAACCGTTGCTCGATATGTCCGCCGCCCGCGTCTTCTTCGACGGCATCTTCACCGACCCGCGCGTCGCGCATCCGGAAGGCGTGGCCGTCCATCGCGACGGATCGATCTGGTGCGGTACCGAGACCGGCGATCTGCTGAGACTGGCGGCAGACGGCGGCTCGGTCGAGCGCATGGGCGGCACCGATGGCTTTCTGCTTGGCATTGCCTTCGACAGCGCCGGCAACTGCTTTGCCTGCGATCTCAGGCATGCCGCGATCTTCCGTTGGGATGCCGCGACAGGTCGCATGGAGCGGTTCGCTTCGTCCGGCATCCGCGTGCCCAACTATCCGATCGTCGACGAGGCGAGAGGCTGGCTCTTCGTTTCGGACAGCGTCGGCGAGGACAATCGCTCGGGCATCTTCCGTTACGATCTCAAGACGGGCGAGGGCGGCCTGTGGTGCCGGGACGCGATGTCGTTCGCCAATGGCATGGCCATGGCGCCGAACGGCAACGGCCTCTATGTGGTGGAAAGCAACGCGCCCTGTATCAGCCACGTTCCGATCCTTGCCGACGGCAAGGCTGGGGTCCGGCAGGTCGTGGTCGAAGACGTTCGCAATGTTCCAGACGGGCTCGCCTTCGCTCCCGACGGCTCGCTGCTGATCTCATGCTACGAGCCGAGCCGCATCTATCGCTGGCGAAAGGAGCAAGGTCTCGAAGTATTGATCGAGGATCCGGCCGCGACGACGCTGGCGCATCCCACCAACATCGCCTTCAAGGGCGACAAGCTCTACACCGCGAACCTTGGCCGCTGGCACATCACCGAGATCGATCTGGCGGCGATTGCGGGCTTGAGCGGCGCCTGAACCGCCAAAGATAAGACGGCGCCGCCGCGGAAGAGGCGTGACTGTCGCGCCTTGCGCCTTCGATCGGGCGAGCGTCGCCACCGCAAGAATTCCCTTGGTCGACAAGCCGTTCACGGCCACGCGAGGCCGGCTGCTTCGGTTTCGGCGAAGCAAAGGACAGAAAAAGACTTCTTTTTGCGATCCGGCCCGGATGCTCTCTTGCGTGACCTAGAAGAAGGCCCGCCTGGGAGGGCGACGCATAACAAGAGAGCAGCTGCCGAAACGACAGCCTGGCATACGCCACTCCAATGAGGTCGATGCCGGTAACAGCCATAGGGGAACTACGACGATGAAGACATTCCGAAATTGCCTGATGACCGCGGTCAGCGCAGGCCTGCTGGGCCTAGGGCTTGCCGGTCCCGCCAACGCCGGCGCCATTCGCCTCGGCATGACCACCTGGGTGGGCTATGGGCCGCTGTTCCTTGCCCGTGACCTTGGCTACTTCAAGGAAGCCGGCGTCGATGTCGACCTGAAGATCATAGAAGAATCAGCGCTTTACATGGCGGCGGTGGCCGGCGGCGATCTCGACGGCGCTGCCTCCACCGTCGACGAGCTGATGAAATACCGCTCGGACGATCTCTGCTTCAAATATGTGGTGGCGCTCGACGACAGCCATGGCGGCGACGGCGTCGTCACGCAGGCCGACGTCAAATCGCTCAAGGATTTGAAAGGCCAGCCCGTCGCCTTGAACGAGGGCTCGGTTTCCGAATTCTGGTTCAACGTGCTCCTGAAGAAGGAAGGCATGACCGAGGACGATGTCAGCGTCACCAACATGACCGCCGACGACGCCGCGACGGCCTTCATCGCCGGCCAGGTTCCCGCCGCGGTGACCTGGGAGCCACACCTCACCGAAGTCCGCAAGGGCGGAAAGGGCAAGGTGCTGATCGATTCCACCACCACCCCTGGCCTGATCGTCGACGTGATCGCGCTCAAATGCGACCTGATCGAGAAGCATCCCGAAGATGTGAAGGCCCTCATCAAGGGCTATTACAAGGCGGTCGAATACATCAAGACCAACCCGGACAAAGCCTATGAGATCATGGCCAAGGGCATTGGCGGCTATCTCGAGAAGCCCGAGGATTTCGCGGCCGGCGCCAAGGGCGTGCGGTACTACGACCGCGCCCGCAACCTGGAATTCTTCGGCACGCCGGAGAAGAGCGAAGCGGCCGACCTGGTGAATTTCGCGCAGGACATCTGGGGCAAGGCCGGCAAGCTCAAGATGACGATCGACTCGAAGACCATCCTCGACACCGATTTCATCAAGGAACAATGAGCCTTCGGGATCGCGGGGGTCGGCCCGTCCGGGCCGATCCCCGTTTCTCGAACGTCTGAGCTTCGCGCCTGGATCGTTTCACCGTTTCATGGAAACGGCGAACCGCTCCATCTCTTGTTTGACGCAATTCCGAGCGGAAAACCGCCCTCACTTTTCCTGGAATTGCTCTAAAATCAACGGAGGCCATCTTATGGCACAAAGGCGGACGGCGTGGACACGCCTGACGACCCCATTCGCCAACATTCCCGCCAGCACGGCAACCACGCTGGCGCTGGCGATGTGGGTGGTCGTGATCGGCGGCTGGGCATTGCTGTCCTACGGCCGCGTTGTACCGAACATGTTCCTGCCGACACCTGGAACCGTGCTCGAGACGACCTATCGCATGTCCCTGGACGGCAGCCTCTTCTACCACACTTTGACCAGCGCCAAGGTGGTGATCCTGGGCTTCATCGTGTCCTCGGCGATCGCTGTGCCGCTGGGACTGTGGATGGGGACCTACCGGGCGGTGCAGGCGCCGCTCGAGCCGCTGGTCAATTTCATCCGCTACCTGCCGGTGACCTCGTTCGTGCCTCTGTTCATCCTGTGGATCGGCATCGGCATCGAGCAGCGCATAGCGGTGATCTTCTTCGGTACGTTCTTCCAGCAGCTGGTGATGATCTCCGACTGCGCGCGCGGCGTCTCCAGGGATCTGGTCAACGCCTCCTACACTTTGGGCACCAAGCGCTCAGAAGCGGTGTGGCACGTCATCTTCCCCGCAGCGCTTCCTGCGATCCTCGACACGCTTCGCGTCACCATGGGCTGGGCCTGGACCTATCTGGTCGTGGCCGAGCTCGTCGCGGCGTCGAGCGGCCTCGGCTATATCAGCCTGAAGGCGATGCGCGGCTTCCAGGTCGACGTGATCTTCATGGCGATCGCCGCGATCGGGCTTCTGGGCCTGATCACCGACACGGCATTCCGCATTCTCCGGGCAAGGGTCGCGCCATGGGCACCTTGATCTTGAACGCATCCTCGCAAACCGCAGCCGGATCAAGGGTAGTGATGACCGAAACCATCAAGGCAAACAATCCAGACGGCCTGGCCTCTGCCAATGTCGATGCGCGCGCCGCCGGGACCACGATGGCCATCGAGGACGTGACACTGCGCTATGGCGACGCCAACGGCGTGCTGGCGCTGGACGATGTGTCGCTGAAGGTGGCCAAGAACGAATTCTGCGTCATCGTCGGCCCTTCGGGATGCGGCAAATCCAGCCTGCTCTACCTTGCCGCCGGCCTCAACGACGCGACCTCGGGCGTAATCAAGGTCGACGGCAGGGAAGTGATCGAGCCCGGCCCCGACAGGGGCATGGTGTTCCAGAGCTACACCTTGTTTCCCTGGCTCACGGTGCGCGCCAACATCGAATACGGGCCGAAGCGCAAGGGGCTGCCCGCGGAGCAGCGCAGGCAGATCGTCGACCAGTATCTAAACGAGGTCGGCCTTACGCCCTTCGCGGACCATTATCCCGCGCAGCTGTCCGGTGGCATGAAGCAGCGCGTGGCGATCGCGCGCGCCCTTGCCAACGACCCGGCCGTCCTCCTGATGGACGAGCCGTTCGGCGCGCTCGACAGCCAGACGCGCGGCACCATGCAGAAGCTGCTCCTGCGCGTCTGGGAGCGACAGCAGAAGACGGTGCTCTTCGTCACCCACGATATCGACGAGGCGCTGGTGCTGGGCGATCGCGTCCTGGTGATGACTGCGCGGCCCGGCAAGATCAAGGCCGAGATCACGGTCGACATCCCGCGGCCGCGCTCGATGGACGTGATCCTCGAGCCTGACTTCATCGCGCTCAAGCGCCGCATCCTCGGCCTTCTGCACGACGAGATCGACGAGGATCACTAGGTCTCCAGCACAGAAATTTTGATGGCTCGGGATGTGTTTCCGTTAGCATGTTGCATGCCTTGGGAGACTGGCCGAAAACGCCTATCAGTTCGTCATTCTCGGGCTTGACCCGAGAATCCATTCCGTGACGCCTGCCATGGGGCACAGCGGAGCAGAATTCTTCACTGCGGCGACGCCTCGGTGTCACGGCATGGATTCCAGGGTCTGCGCGCGTCGCTTCGCTCCTTGCTCCGCCCTAGAATGACGACGTTTTGGAGGGACTTAAGCCAGTTCCGGACGTTGCGACGGCTCACCGAAACATCGACCTACTTGCCGCCGTTGCGCGCCAAGCCGAGGATCATCTCGGAAGCCTTCTGCCCGATCATCATGCTCGGCGCGTTGGTGTTGCCGCCGATCAGCTTCGGCATGACCGAAGCGTCCGCGACTCGGAGCCCGTCCAAGCCGCGCACCTTGAGCGTCGCCGGATCGACGACGGCCATCGCGTCCGTTCCCATCTTGCAGGTTCCCACCGGGTGATAGACGGTCAGCGCCTCGGCGCGCAGATAGGCCAGGATCTCGTCGTCGCTGCGGACATCCTTGCCCGGCAACATCTCCTTGCCGCGCACCGCGTCGAACTCTGGCGAGGCAAAGATCTGGCGCGCGATCTTGATGCCTTCGACCAGCACCATGGCGTCGTCTTCATGCGTGAAGAAGCGGTGGTCTATGAGGACGTCCCGCCGAGCGCTGTCGGGTGACAATTTGATCTCGCCGACGCTTTTCGGCCGAAGCACGCAGGTGTGAATGGCGTAGCCGTGGCCGTATTCGATCAGCCTGCCGCGATGGCTGCGATAGCCTGGCACGAAGTGGAACTGGATGTCGGGCAAGCCGTTCGCATGCCTGGTCTTGGCAAAGCCGCCGGCTTCGACATAGTTGGTGGTGAGCATGCCCTTGCGGCGCGCGAAATACTGGAAAGGCGCGGCGGCGATACGGGGCAAGTTTGCGATCGACAGGCCGAGCGTCCTGGTGCTCCTGGAGCGCACGGTGATCATGCCGTCGATGTGGTCCTGCAGGTTCTTGCCGACGCCGGGCAGGTCGAGAACCGGCGTGATGCCGATCTGCCGGAGCTCGGCTGCTGGACCGATCCCTGAATCCATCAGGATCTTGGGCGAGTTGATGGCGCCGGCCGAGAGCACGATTTCGCGACTGGCCGAGAGCGTCTTCTGCTGGCCCTCATGCCGCACGCGTATCCCCTTGGCGCGCCCCTCGGCGATGACGAGGTCGATCACCTCGCATTCGCTGAGCAGCGTCAGGTTCCTGCGGTCGAGCACCGGACGCATGAAGGCGCTGAAGCTGCTGAAGCGCTGACCCCTGTCTTGCGTGACGTTGTAGATGCCGAGGCCGAACTGGCTTTCAGCATTGAAGTCGGTGTTGGCGGGCAGGCCGGCATTTTTCCCGGCATTGACGAACATGCCGGAAAGCTCGTTCGGATCGCGCGGATTGTCGACCAGCAATTCGCCGTCGCTGCCGTGATAGCGCGGGTCCTGGCCGAGCAGATTGCGCTCCAGCTTCCTGAACACGGGCAGCACGTCGCGGTAGGCCCAGCCGGCGCAGCCGAGTCCGGCCCACTCGTCATAATCCTCGGCGGCGCCGCGAATATAGACCATCGAGTTGATCGAGCTCGAGCCGCCCAGCGCCTTCCCGCGGTTGACCGGAATGCTGCGGTTGTTGAGTTCAGGCTGCGGCACGCCGACGAAGCAATAGTCGTAGTTCGGGTTGCTGTAGAGCGAGAGGATACCCGCCGGCACCTTGACGCGCAGGCTGTCGTCGCTGCCGCCGGCCTCGATCAGGCATACTTTCGCCGACGGATCGGCGCTCAGCCGATTGGCGACCACGCAACCGGCCGAGCCGGCGCCGACGACGATGTAGTCAAATTCCGCCGCTTCCATCCAACCCCCAAGACGCGGTCTCAAGCCGCGGGCTCTTCCCAGACCGATCTGCCGCCGACGATCGTTTTCAGCACCTTGATATCCGCGATCTTGTCCGGCTCGACCCGCAGCGGATCATCCGAAAGGACGATGAAGTCGGCGAGTTTGCCCGCTGCCAAGCTGCCTTCATCGTTTTCCCGGTGGCCGGCAAAGGCTGCCCCCAGCGTATACGCTTGGAGCGCCTCTGCGACGGTGATCCTCTGCTTCGGGACCCAACCGTCTTTCGGCTGGTGATCCCGGCTCTGGCGCAGCACCGCATTGCGAATGCCGATGAGCGGATTGAGGTCGACGATGGGCCAATCGGTTCCGAACGCGACGGCGCCCGAGGCGTCGATGATGGAGCGAACCGGAAAGGCCCGGGGCAAGGATTTGGAGCCGACGCGCACCTCCCAAAGCCCTTCCATCCCGAGCCATTGGTCGCGCGGATAGATCATGGAGGGCTGGAAGCTCGCTATCGCACCTGTCTCGGCAAAACGCCCGATGTCGCGCGCGGTGGGTATTTCGCAATGTTCTACCCGCGGCCGGTGCTGCCGCGAGCGTTCGCCGTCCGCGGCATAGGCGTCGAGTGCCATTTCGATGGCTCCCGTGCCGATCGCGTGCGTCCAGACCTGAAAGCCTTCCTGCTGCGCGCGGCTGACGGCCGCGTTGTAGACGGCTGCTTTCCACAAACATGTTCCGGTCTCGCCCGGTTTGTCGGCATAGCCCTGAGGCATGAAGCCGGTGTGGGATTCCAGCACGCCGTCCAGGAAGAATTTGATAACACGCCCGTCGAGAAAGTCAGGGGCGAGGTCAGCCCTCCATCCGGATACGCGCGCAATCACCTCGTCGAGGTTCGACTCCGGATTTACAATGCTCGAAAGCGTGAACCGCAGGCTCAGCTCACCATTCGCGCATATCTCCGCCAGCAGGGGGACTGCTTCGTCATCCATCCCTGCGCTCTGGACCCGCGATAGTCCGAGACGGTTCGCTTCCTTGATGGCGGAGAGCAGCGCCGATCGCAGATCCGATTGCGAGGTTTGGGGGAGCAGCGCTTCAAACTTGGACCACGCTTTCTCCTTCAGCCAGCCGGTCGGCTCGCCCCTCGCATCCCTCACGATCTCGCCACCTTCGGGATCTGGCGTGTCTCGCGTGATGCCGGCAAGTTCCATAGCCTTGCTGTTCACCCAGGCGGCGTGCGCCATGCCGGAGCGGAAGAAAACGGGGCGATCGGCAACGACTTGATCGAGAAGCGATTTGTGGAAGCCGCCTTCGGGGAGATCGGGGTAGCCGTAACTGAATTCGCTGCCCACGATCCATGGGCGATCGGGATGGGCCTGCGAATGGGCCTTCAGCCGGGCAAGGACGTCGCCGAACGTCTTTGCCTCGCGCAACCGTACTTCATCGAGATATTTGCTTCCCCAGGCGAAATGGACATGGGAGTCGATGAAGGCGGGCATTGCGAACCGGCCTTGAAGATCGACGAATTCGGCATTCGCGGAGGCCTGCGCCCTCACGAATGACCAGGAGCCGACAGCCGCGATGCGTTCGCCGCGAACCAGCATCGCCTCGGCAACGGGGTTCGCCGCATCGACCGTGTATAGCGCGCCGTTTGCGTAAAGGGTCTCTCGCGCCATTTCACTCTCAGCGGTCGTCGCTCTAATCCGGGTGACGCAGGGAACCACCAAATCCAAGGCGCAAGAATTACTTTTTCCAGCACCCGTGCTTAGGGTCTGCCTAAGCTTTTCCCAATATCCGGAAGCGGTTTGCCGATCATGATCGCCGGAAACCCACGGCCCCGCTTCAGCGTTTAGGGATAAGCTAAGCACTGACACATGAAATCATAATTTTCGCTCCGCCGGCCCGTCACTAAAAGCAAACCGGACCTCCATCACAGCGGCGAAAGCCCTATCGAAAGAGACGTGGACATGTCGGTTGAGAAGGTAGACACGCTCGTCGTCGGCGGCGGCCAGGCCGGGGTGGCGATGAGCGAGCACCTGAGCAAATGCGGGGTGCCTCATCTCGTCCTCGAACGCGGCCGGATCGCCGAACGCTGGCGCTCGCAGCGTTGGGACTCCCTGGTTGCCAACGGTCCGGCCTGGCATGACCGGTTTCCAGGCATGGAGTTTCCCGTGACTGGCCCCGACGGCTTTCCTTCCAAGGAGGAGGTCGCCGACTATTTCGTCGCCTACGCAAAGCAGATCGACGCGCCGATCCGCTGCGGCGTCGAGGTCAAGCTCGTGCAAAGGAATGTCGGCCGTCCGGGATTCCGCGTCGAGACCTCGGATGGCGTGATCGAAGCCAACAGCATCGTTGCCGCGACCGGCCCTTTCCAGGTCCCCGTCATCCCGCCGGTTGTCCCAAAGGAAACCGGCATCCTGCAAATCCATTCCAGCGCCTACCGCAACCCGGCGCAGCTGCCGAAGGGCGCGGTGCTGGTGGTCGGGGCGGGATCCTCGGGCGTGCAGATTGCCGACGAGCTCCAGCGCGCGGGACGGCGCGTCTATCTCTCGGTCGGGCCGCATGACCGTCCGCCGCGCGCCTATCGCGGCCGCGACTTCTGCTGGTGGCTGGGCGTTCTCGGCAAATGGGACCTGGAGACCCCGGGACCCGGCACGGAGCATGTGACGATTGCGGTCAGTGGCGCGCGCGGCGGCGAAACGATCGATTTCCGCCGTCTGGCCGCGCAGGGGCTTACGCTGGTCGGCATGACGAAAACGTATCAGGACGGCGTCATGACCTTCGCGCCGGATCTCGCGAAGAACATTGCCCGCGGCGACGCCAGTCTGATGTCGCTGCTGGACGAGGCCGACGCCTATGTCGCCCGCAATGGTCTCGACCTTCCGGAAGAACCAGCTCTGCGCAAAATCGACCCGGATCCGGACTGCGTGACCAATCCGATCCGCGAGCTCAACCTGGCCGAGGCCGGGGTGGCGACGATCATCTGGGCGACGGGCTTCGCCGTCGATTACAGCTGGCTGAAGGTCGACGCTTTCGACGAGAAGGGCCGGCCAAGGCATCAGCGCGGCGTCTCGGTCGAGCCCGGGATCTATTTCCTCGGGCTGCCCTGGCAGTCACGCAGGGGCTCGAGCTTCATCTGGGGCGTCTGGCATGATGCCAAGCACGTGGCCGACCGCATTTCGACGCAGCGCAAATATCTGGCATACCACGCCGCCGCGACGCGCGAACCCGTGGACGCCTGACCAAAGCTGCGAGCCCGACCTCATGGAGACCAAGATGGCGCATACGAGAATTCGTAAATTCAACACCAAGGACACCTATCCCGAGCAGAAGCTCGACAATGATCTCTGCCAGGCGGTGGTCACGCGCGGCGGCCGGACCGTCTATCTGCGCGGGCAGTGTCCGCAGGACCTAGACACGGCTAAGAACATCGACAGTCATGATCCGGTCGAGCAGACCCACAAGGTCATGCAGAACATCAGGCAGCTCATCGAGGAGTGCGGCGGCACGATGGAGCATCTGGTGAAGGTGGTGGTCTACATCACCGACGTGCGCCATCGCGAAGCCGTCTACCGGACGATGGGCGAGTACATCAGGGGCGTCCACCCGGTTTCGACCGGCCTGGTCGTGTCGGCCCTGGCGCGGCCCGATTGGCTGGTCGAGATCGACGGCACCGCCGTCATTCCGGACTGAGCGCCATGACCTTCTCCATCGTCGCACGGTGCAGGCGCACAGGCATGTTCGGCGTGGCGGTGTCCTCGTCGTCTCCCGCGGTCGCGGCGCGTTGCGTCTATGCGCAGGCCGGCGTCGGCGCGGTTGCCAGCCAAAACGTCACCGACCCTACGCTCGGACCTCGGGCGCTGGAGTTGATGGCGCGCGGCGCCTCCGCCACAGAGGCCGTCGCGATCCTGAAGCGCACGGGCGCTTTTATCGAATACCGGCAGATACTGGCTGTCGACGCCGCGGGCGTCAGCGCGATCCACTCCGGGCCGAAGGCGCTCGGCATCTGGGCCGAGGCGCGCGGCGAGGACGTCGCCTGCGGCGGCAACCTGCTTTCGAATGACGGCGTCCCGCAGGCCATGGTCGACGCCTTTCTCGCTTCGGAAGGGCACCTTGGCGACCGGCTGATCGCCACGATGCGCGCCGCGCTCAAAGCCGGCGGCGAGGCCGGGCCTGTCCGCTCCGCCGGCATGAAGCTGGTGCGCGATGTGTCCTGGCCTGTCGCCGACCTGCGTTGCGACTGGACGGAAGCGTGTCCGATCGAGCAGCTGGCGGGGTTGTGGGATATCTACAAGCCCCAGCTCGATGCCTATGTTACCCGCGCCCTCAACCCGTCCGATGCGCCGAGCTACGGCGTGCCCGGTGACGAATAGTCCGACCCAGTCCTGGAGCCAGCATGAGCGAACTCAGCCATAAGGAGTGGGTCGGCAAGGCGTCCGCGATCCGTTTTCGCGACAAGGCCTTCATCGATGGCAAGCCGGTGCCGGCGCGCTCCGGCCGGACCTTTGCCAGCGTCAATCCGGCCACGGGGGCGACGCTCGCCGAGGTCGCCTCCTGCGGCGAAGAGGACATCGACCGTGCCGTTGCCGCGGCCCGGCGCAGCTTCGAGGCCGGCGTGTGGTCGCGAACGGCCCCCGCGCATCGCAAGCAGGTGCTGCTGCGGCTGTCGGAGCTGCTGCGCGAGAACTTGCCGGAGCTTGCGCTGCTGGAATCGCTGGACATGGGCAAGCTGGTCAAGGACGCGGCCACCATCGACGTGCCGGGCTCGGCGGCGATCTTCCAGTGGTACGCCGAGGCGATCGACAAGGTCTATGACGAGGTCGCGCCGACGGGCCAGGGAGACCTCGCTTTGGTGCGGCGCGAGCCGCTCGGCGTCGTGGGCGCCGTGGTGCCGTGGAATTTCCCGCTCGACATGGCGACATGGAAATGCGCGCCGGCGCTGGCCGCGGGCAATTCGGTGGTGCTGAAGCCGGCCGAGCAATCGCCCTTCTCTGCGCTCAGGCTGGCGGAGCTCGCCATGGAGGCGGGCCTGCCCGCCGGCGTGCTCAACGTGGTGCCCGGCCTCGGCGAGACCGCCGGCCAGGCGCTTGGCCGGCATATGGATGTCGATTGCCTCGCCTTCACCGGGTCGACTGCCGTCGGCAAGCTGTTCCTGCAATATTCCGGCCAGTCGAACATGAAACAGGTCTGGCTGGAGACTGGCGGCAAGAGCCCCAATCTGGTGTTCGCGGATTGCGGCGACCTGGACGCTGCGGCCGACATGGCCGCCTTCGGCATCTTCTTCAACCAGGGGCAGGTCTGCTCGGCCAATTCCCGGCTGCTGGTGGAGCGCGGCATCAAGGATGCGCTGGTCGAGAAACTGGCGGAGCGCGCGGCGGCGACGCAGCCCGGCGACCCTCTCGACCCGGCGTCGAGGATGGGGGCGATGGTGGATGCGCGGCACGCCGCGACCGTGATGCGATTCATCGATGGCGGCAGGAAATCGGCACGATTGGTGACCGGCGGCGGTCGAATCTCGGTCGACGGGCGCGGCAGCTTCGTGCAGCCCACCATCTTCGACAATGTTGCGCCGGAGGATCCGCTTGCCCGCGACGAGATATTCGGCCCGGTGCTATCGGTCATCGCCTTCGACAGCGAAGAGGAGGCGCTGCGGATTGCCAATGACAGCGTCTACGGGCTGGCGGCATCGCTATGGACCGACAGCCTGTCGCGGGCACACCGCATCGCGGAAAGACTGCGCGTCGGCACGGTTTCCGTGAACACCGTCGATGCGCTGAGCCCGATGACGCCCTTCGGCGGCTTCAAGCAGTCCGGCTTCGGGCGCGACCTGTCGCTGCACGCGCTCGACAAGTACACGGCGCTGAAGACCACCTGGATCAAGTACTGAGGAGCGGCCACGACTTGATTGCCGCAACCAAACGGGCATCATAGAGGCCCATGCCGCTCCGCTTCACACTCAGACAGCTCGAGTACTTCGTCGCCGTTGGCGAAGCGGGTTCGATTGCCAAGGCGGCCGAGCAGGTCAATGTCTCGCCGCCGTCGATCTCGGCCTCGATCGCCCAGCTCGAAGCGGAGTTCGGCGTCCAGCTCTTCGTGCGCAAGCACTCGCACGCGCTGGCGCTGACGGCGGGCGGACGCCTGTTCCTCAAGGAAGCCGCGCGGCTGCTCAACGATGCGGATGCGCTGCACGACATTGCCGGCGATATAGCCGAAAAGGTGCGCGGGCCGCTGGCGATCGGCTGCCTGCTGACATTCGCGCAGATCGTGCTGCCGGCGCTGCGCCGGAAATTCGAGGACGCCTATCCGGATGTGCGCGTCAGGCAGTTCGAGCGCAACCAGGGGCAGTTGTTCGAAATGCTGCAGCGTGGCGAAATAGACGCAGCACTCACCTACGACCTCGAACTGTCGCAGGACATGACGTTCGAGCCGCTGATGCAGCTGCCGGCCTATGTGATGCTGCCAGCCGCGCATCGCCTGGCGGGCAGGGCGGGGATTACGCCCGAGGAGCTGGTCGACGAGCCGATGGTGCTGCTCGATCTGCCTTATAGCCGCGAATATTTCCTGTCGGCTTTCCAACCCAAAGGGCTGCGGCCCAGGATCGCCGAGCGCACCGGCGACATCGCCGTGATGCGCACGATGGTCGCCAACGGCTTCGGCTACGGCATCGCCAACATGCGGCCGCTCAACACCATGTCGCCGGACGGCAAGCTGCTGGTCTTCGTGCCCTTGCTGGGTGACATCAGGCCGCTGATGATGGGAATTGCGCTGCCGAATGCCGAGCACCGCACGCTGACGGTTCAGGCCTTCATCGACCATTGCCGCCGCTTCGTCGTCGAGCAAGGCGTCTTCGGCACGGAACGCATCGTCAAGTGAGGAAGATCACGGCCAGCCGTCGGCGAGCCGTGACAGCAGTCTCTCCAGCATCTCGTCGCAGCGCCGCAATTGCTCGACGCTGACATATTCGTCCGGCTTGTGCCCCTGCGCCATCGAGCCTGGTCCGCAGACGACGGCAGGCGTGCCGAGATCGCGGCTGAACAATCCGCCTTCCGTGCCGAAAGCGACCTTCATCGTGTCGTTGGCGCCGGTCAGCGATTTGACGAAGGCGACGGCTTCCGAGCTGGCCGGCGTGTCGAGACCCGGATAGGTGTTGGTGATCTCGATGTCGATCGCGGCTTCGGGGGCGATCGAGGCGGCGTCGGCGGCAATGCGCGTCGCGGCACTGCGCAGCCTGTCGAGAATGCCGGCGGCATCGTCGGCGGCGACATTGCGGATCTCGAAATCGACCTGGCAGAGATTGGGCACGATGTTGAGCGCCACCCCGGCATTGATCTTGCCGACATGCACGGTCGTGTAGGGGATGTCGTAGTCGCCGTCGCGCGCGCCTTCGCGCGCCAGCCGATCCTGTTCGTCGCGCAGGGCGCGCACGAAATCGCAGCCGAGATGGATAGCGTTGAGCGCCAACGGGGCGAGCGCCGAATGGCCTTCGCGTCCCCTGCAGAGGGCGCGCGCCGCGAGCTTACCCTTGTGCCCGGTCGCCACTTGCATGTTGGTCGGCTCGCCGACGATGCACAGCAGCGGCCATTGGGGTGCTGCACTCAACATCTCGATCAGGTCGCGCACGCCGAGACAGCCGATTTCCTCGTCGTAGGAGAGCGCTAGATGCAAGGGCGTGCGAAGCGCCATTTTCGAGGCCTTGATGCAGGCAGCAAGGGCGCAGGCCACGAAACCCTTCATGTCCGCCGCGCCGCGCCCGAAAAGCCTGCCGTCGCGCTCGGTCATCGCGAATGGCGGCAGCGTCCAGTTCTGGCCGTCGACGGGAACGACGTCGGTATGGCCGGACAGCATGATGCCGGGCCTGTTGGCCGGGCCGATGGTGGCAAAGAGATTGGCCTTGTGGCCGTCGGCGCTGTGGATGAGCTGGCTGGCTATGCCGTTCGCTCCGAGAAGGTCGGCCGCATAGCCGATGAGGTCGAGGTTGGAGTCGCGGCTCACCGTCGGGAAGGCGATCAGCTTTTCGAGGATCCTGATGCTGTCCATGTTTCTTGTCCCGTTGCCACAGCCGGCTGTGTAGCACCGTGCCGCCGTCGCCCTGAAGTCGCATTTGGCTCAGCGCCGGTTCATCTGAGGCTAATCCATGCAAGGGCGATTAGGCGCGTCCTAATCCGCGCAGAAGAAATCCGTAGTTTTCCCGCGCCGGTGCCAACTTATGAGTAGTCTCCTTGTTGGAGCATGATCTTTTCCTAAAATCGGTTCCCACTTTTCGGGATCATGCTTTAGGCAGCGCCGAGCCGACAGGAAGGAAGCACCATGCGCGACCCACGCTACGACATTCTGTTCGAGCCGATGAAGATCGGACCGGTGACGGCCAAGAACCGCTTCTACCAGGTTCCTCATTGCAATGGCGGCGGTTATCGCGATCCGTCGGCCGCGGCCGAGATGCGCCGGATGAAGTCCGAAGGCGGATGGGGCGTCATCTTCACCGAGCAGACGGAGATGCACCACACCTCCGAGATCACGCCCTTCATCGAGCTGCGCCTGTGGGACGACGCCGATATCCCGGCGCTGGCCAAGATGGCCAAGGCCATGCACGAATATGGAGCGCTCGCCGGCATCCAGCTCGCCTATTCCGGCATCAACGGTCCCAACCTCTACACCAAGGAGGTCCCGCGCGGGCCGTCGGCGCTGCCGATCCGCACCTTCACCAACGATCCGGTGCAGGCGCGCGCCATGGACAGAGACGATATCCGCGACCTGCGCCGCTGGCACCGCAATGCCTTCAAGCGCGCGAAGCAGGCGGGTTTCGACCTGGTGTGCCTCTACGGCGCGCACGGCTTCGGCATCATCCAGCATTTCCTGTCCACCGCCACCAACCAGCGCAGCGACGAATATGGCGGCTCGCTGGAGAACCGCTCGCGGCTGATGCGCGAGCTGATCGAGGAAGGACGCGACGCGATCGGCGACACCTGCGGCCTGACGCTCAGGCTGTCGCTGGACGAGATGATCGGCGAGCTTGGCTTCGCCAATTCGGAAGTCCGCGACATGATCGAGATGCATGCCGAGCTGCCCGATCTATGGGACCTCGCGCACGGCGCCTGGGAGGATTGCTCGGGGCCGTCGCGGTTCAAGGAAGAGGCGGCGCAGGAGAGCCTGGTCTCCGGCATCAAGAAGCTGACCTCGAAGCCGGTCGTCGGCGTCGGCCGTTTCACCTCGCCGGACGTGATGGTGAGGATGATCAAATCGGGCACGCTCGATTTCATCGGCTGCGCCCGCCCGTCGATCGCCGATCCCTTCCTGCCGAAAAAGGTCGAGGAGGGACGTATCGAGGACATCCGCGAATGCATCGGCTGCAACATCTGCATCACCGGCGACATGACGATGTCGATCTCGCGCTGCACGCAGAACCCGACCTTCATGGAGGAATGGCGCAAGGGCTGGCATCCGGAGCGCATGCAGGCCAAGGGCGACAGCGACAGCGTTCTGATCGTCGGCGCCGGGCCCGCCGGACTTGAGGCCGCCCGCGCGCTCGGCCTGCGCGGCTACCAGGTGGCCATTGCGGAAGCGGGCACCGAGCTTGGCGGCCGCGTGGCACGCGAGTGCCTGCTGCCGGGTCTCTCGGCCTGGGGCCGAGTGCGCGATTATAGGCAGTATCAGCTCAGCCAGATGCCCAATGTCGAGATCTACTTCGAAAGCCGGCTGTCGGCGGACGACATCCTGTCCTTCGGCTTCCAGAATGTCGCCATCGCCACCGGATCGACCTGGCGGCGCGACGGCGTCGCGCGCGCCCATATCGTGCCGATGCCGATCGACGCCGCGATGCCGGTCTACACGCCCGACGATCTGATGGACGGCAAGGTGCCGGGCGGCAATGTCGTGCTGTTCGACGACGACCACTACTACATGGGCGGTGTGCTGGCCGAGCTGATGGCGCGCCGGGGCGCGAAGGTGACCCTGGTGACACCTTCGGCCTATGTCTCGGACTGGACCCGCAATACGCTGGAGCAGGGGGCCATCCACCGTCGCCTGGCGGAGCTCGGAGTTGACATCGTGCTGAACAGGACCGTCACGAGCGTCGTTTCGGGCGGTGTCGCGACGGCTTGCGTCTACACCGGCGCGAAACAGGACATGGCCGCCGATGCCGTCGTCCTGGTCACGTCGCGCAATCAGGAGGACGACGTCTGGCGCGCACTGAAGGCCCGGGAAAACGAATGGGCCAACAATGGCATCCGTTCGGTCAAGGTCATCGGCGATGCGCAAGCGCCAGGGCCGATCGCCTGGGCCACCTATGCCGGCCATCGCTTCGCCCGCGAGCTGGACGAAGCCGATATCGGCGACGCGCTGCCTTTCCGGCGTGAGGTGACGGCGCTGGCGGACGGATAGCGCCGACACGGGAGCGCTCTATGGCGGCGTCAAGGGACCGCCGGCCGATATCACGGGTGGTCTCTCAGCCTTGCGCGCCGAGGTGGCCCGGTCGCCGCAGAGGACCGGCGTTCACGGCGCAAGGTCCCGCCACTTCCGAAGGGTTTTCCGCCATTTCGTCATGCGCCGGCAAGCAGCCGGAAAAACATTGGCGGTCATTCTCGGATTCTCCTTGAGGCTGGCGCGCAGATTGATCAGTTTGTCCGGAACGCTACCGCTTGCGATGCGGATAGTCGCGATCGACAGGGAGAAACAATGCGCACGAAAACCAGCATCCGCGTCGTCGGCTGCCATGCCGAGGGCGAGATCGGCGATGTCATCGTGGGCGGCGTGCTGCCGCCCGCGGGCCGCACGATGATGGAAAAGATGATCACGATGGAACGCGACCACGACCATATCAGGCGCATGCTGATCTGCGAGCCGCGCGGCAGCGTTGCCCGGCATGTCAATCTCCTGGTGCCCTCGACGCGCGAGGATTGTGCCGCGGGCGCCATCATCATGGAGCCGACCGAATATCCGCCGATGTCCGGCTCCAACACGATCTGCGTCGCCACGGTGTTGCTCGAGACCGGCATGGTGCCGATGCAGGAGCCGGAGACGCGCTTCAAGCTGGACATGCCGGGCGGCGTCATCGAGGTGCGCGCTGAATGCAGCGACGGCAAATGCCTGTCGATCACGCTGCGCAATGCCCCCGCCTTCGCCGAGCGCCTCGATGCCAGTATCGAGGTGGAAGGGCTGGGCACGATCAAGGTCGATATCGCCTATGGCGGCATGTTCTACGCGATCGTCGATGCGCCCGCGCTCGGCTTCTCGGTCACGCCCGACGAGGCCCGCGAGCTGGCCGTGGCCGGCGAGAAGGTCCGCCGCGCGGCGCGCGAGCAGCTCGATGTCGTGCATCCGCAGTTCGACAATGTGCGCGGCGTGTCGATCGTGCAGTTCGCCATGCCGTTCCAGGGGCCGGGCAAGGTCACGCGCAACACCTGCATCGTCTCGCCGGGGCGCTCGGACCGCAGCCCGACGGGAACCGGCACCTCGGCCCGCATGGCGGTGCTACAGGCGCGGGGCCAGATGAAGGAAGGCGAGGTGCTGATCCACGAATCGATCATCGGCTCGCGCTTCACCGGCAAGATCCTCGAACTCACCGAAGTCGCTGGGCGCAAGGCGATCGTGCCCCAGATAACGGGCAGGGCCTGGATCACGGGCGAGCACCATTATTATCTCGATCCGACGGATCCCTATCCGCAAGGCTACGTGCTGTCGGACACCTGGGGCACCTCGACTTCGGTGACGCAATAGATTTCCTGCAACGACGTCGGCTCGACTCAGTCGAGCGCCTAGGCGCTTTCCAGCGCTTGGAAGGGGCGTTTGCGCTTGCAGAATGTCAGCGGACCTTGCAGGGAGGCCCCCGCTCTGATTCCCTGCGGTTGGTGGGGATCACCTGATTCGTGTGCTCGTTGCTCCGGTTTCCGCATAGTCGCGCGGCGGAGCAGCGGGTGCTTTCGCTAGAAAGATGAAAAAATGACCGCCAAGCCGGAAATCCTGGAGATGAGACCCAAGATCACCGTTGTCGGGGTCGGCGGCGCCGGCGGCAACGCCGTCAACAATATGATCGCCGAGGGACTGCAGGGCGTCGAGTTCGTCGTCGCCAACACCGACGCCCAGGCGCTCACCATGTCGAAGTCGTCGCGGCTGATCCAGCTTGGCGCGCATGTGACCGAGGGCCTGGGCGCCGGGTCCTTGCCCCAGGTCGGAAGTGCTGCCGCGGAAGAATCCATCGACGAGATCATGGATCATCTGGCGGGAACGCATATGTGCTTCATCACCGCGGGCATGGGCGGCGGCACCGGGACGGGTGCGGCGCCCGTGATCGCGCGTGCGGCGCGCGATGCGGGAATCTTGACGGTGGCCGTCGTCACCAAGCCTTTCATGTTCGAAGGCAAGCGTAGGACTCAAGCCGCCGAGGAAGGCATCGAACGTCTGCGCGAGAGCGCCGACACCGTGATCGTCATCCCGAACCAGAACCTGTTCAGGGTCGCCGATGCCAGGACCACCTTCGCCGACGCCTTCGCCATGGCGGACCGCGTTCTCTATGCGGGTGTCGGCTGCATTACGGACCTCATCGTCAAGGAAGGCCTGATCAATCTCGATTTCGCCGACGTGAAGTCGGTGATGCGGGATATGGGCCGAGCGATGATGGGAACCGGCGAGGCCTCCGGGGAGGGGCGCGCCAAGATCGCGGCCGAGGCGGCGATCGCCAACCCGCTCCTCGATGAAGCCTCCATGTCCGGCGCCAGGGGACTGCTCGTGTCGATCTGCGGCGGCATGGACATGACGCTGTTCGAGGTCGACGAAGCCGCGACGCGGATAAGGGAGGAAGTCGACGCCGATGCCGACATCATCGTCGGCGCCATCTTCGACCAGGCCCTGGCGGGAAAGTTCCGCGTGTCCGTCGTCGCGACCGGCCTGCGCAAGAGCGCGGAGATCGCCCAGTTCGAGCAGCGGATCGCCTGAGACCACGGCGACCTCGCGGCCGCGCTTGTCCCCCGACGGCACGACGCAATTGGCCGATATCCATTTCCGGCGGCGAACAATTCGGGGACCGCATCGGCCGGCATCTGTCCATTTTGGACCAATTCAGCGGCCTGTTCGACAGGCACCGGTTTAAGTTCCGGCAGGGAGGAGTAGAACTTAGCGACGATCGATGAAGCGTCGCGCCTGCCCGGGAGAACTATCTTGCTCTTTGCCGTCCACTGTCTCGACCATGCCGATGCGCTTCAGCGCCGGCTCACCAATTACGATGCCCACAAGGCCTATCTTGCCGCCGGCTCGGTCGCGACCGTGATCTCCGGGCCGCTGGTCGCGGCGGACGGCGCAACCATGATCGGCTCGCTCTTCGTCTTTTCCGCTGAGAGCATCGAGGATGTGAAGGCATTCAACGCCGGCGACCCATTCAATGCCGCCAATGTCTGGCAGAGCGTCAGCATTAATCCCTTCCTGATGCGCGTCGACAATCGCGGCTGACGGAAGGAGGGCTCAAGTGAAAAGCTTTGTCTATAACGGCCAGCCGGCACGCGTCGTCTTCGGATCGGGTACGATCGCAAGGCTGCCGCAGGAGATCGACCGTCTGGGGTTGAAACGCGTGCTCGTGCTGGCGACGCCGCCGCAGGAGGCCAACGCCCGGCGTCTTGCCGGATCGCTCGGCGGTGCGGCGGCCGGAGTCTATGCCGGGGCCACGATGCACACGCCCGTGTCGGTGACCGAGGACGCGCTGCGGGTCGTGGCGGAACTCAAGGCCGACGGGCTGGTTGCGGTGGGCGGCGGCTCCACGACGGGCCTCGCCAAGGCGATCGCCTTGCGCACCGACCTGCCGCAGATCGTGATGCCGACGACCTATGCCGGCTCGGAAATGACGCCGATCCTCGGCGAGACGAAGGACGGCGTGAAAGTCACCCAATCGAGCCCGAGGGTGCTGCCGGAAGTGGTCATCTACGACGTCGACCTGACGATGACGCTTCCCGCTTCCTTGTCGGGAACCAGCGGCATGAACGCCATCGCCCATGCCGTCGAGGCGCTCTATGCGAGGGAAAGCAATCCGGTGATAGATCTGATGGCGACCGAGGCCATTGGCGCACTGGTGAGCGCCTTGCCGGTCATCGCCGAGAAGCCGCATGACCGCGATGCGCGCTCCAAGGCGCTCTATGGCGCCTGGCTCTGCGGCATCTGCCTCGGCTCGGTCGGTATGGCGCTGCATCACAAGCTTTGCCATACGCTGGGCGGCAGTTTCGATCTGCCGCATGCGGAGACCCACACGATCGTGCTGCCGCATGCGCTGGCCTACAATGCGCCTGCCGTTCCGGCCGTCATGCAAACCTTGCGGGCGGTGCTGAAGACGGACGATCCCGCGATGGCTCTCTACGATCTCGCGGGCAGGATCGGCGCCAGGCGCGCGCTCTCCGAGATAGGCATGCCGGCCGACGGGATCGACATAGCGACGGACCGCGCGCTGGCCAATCCCTACTGGAACCCGCGGGCGCTGGAGCGAGAACCGATCCGCGCTCTTATCGCGCGCGCCTATGCCGGCGAGCGGCCGCGGGCCTGAGAAGCTGAATGTCCCTGGAGGAGTTATCGCCATGACAGGCATCGCGGACGCCGCTCGACCGAAATATCCCTATTTCGAGGAAGAGACCTCGGTCGACGTGGTCAACGCGCGCATGGGACCGGATGTCGACCCGCGCCTGAAGGAGGTCATGGGTGTGCTGGTCAAACATCTGCATGCCGCCGTCAAGGAGATCGAGCCGACGCATGAGGAGTGGCTGCAAGGCATCAAGTTCCTCACCGATGTCGGCAAGATGTGCTCCGACTGGCGGCAGGAGTTCATCCTTCTCTCCGACACGCTCGGCGTTTCCATGCTCGTCGACGCGATCAATCACCGCCGCCCGAACGGCGCTACGGAAAACACCATCCTCGGGCCGTTCTATGTGCCCGAGGCGCCGCGCTACGAGCACGGCGCGAACATCTGCCTCGACGGCAAGGGCGAGCCGATGGTGGTGCGTGGGCGCGTGCTCGACACGCAAGGCAAGCCGATCGCCGGCGCGCTGATCGACGTCTGGCAGACCAATGACGACGGCTTCTACGATGTCCAGCAGAAGGACGTGCAGCCCGGCTGGAACCTGCGCGGCGTCTTCACCACCGACGAGAAGGGCGAATACTGGTACCGTTCGGTCAAGCCACGCTACTACCCGATCCCCGACGACGGACCCGTCGGAAAGATGCTCGCCGCGCTCGGGCGTCATCCGAACCGCGCGGCGCATGTGCACTACATCGTCAGCGCGCCGGGCTATGACCCGGTCATCACCCACATTTTCGCGCCCGACTGCCGCTACCTCGCCGAGGACGCCGTCTTCGGGGTCAAGGATTCACTGATCGCCGATTTCATCAAAGTCACCGACCGGGAAAAGGCGAGCGAGCTCGGTCTCGAAGCGCCGTTCTGGTCCGTCGAATGGGATTTCGTCCTGGCTCCCAAGACAGCGGGGACTTGAAGCTGGCCAGTTTCGTCCAAATTGGACAAAAGCTGCCGCGGGCCACCTGATCGGCGTATCCTTCCTCCCGGGAAGGAGAGTGTGCGGATGAACGATCACGAGTTCCTGCGCGTCTATGATTTCGTGGATCGCCTGCGCCGGCCTTTCCTCGGCGTCACTGCGATTTGCAGGCCGTCCTCATCTGAATATCGGCATACCCCGTAAAGCACATCGCGCTGAAACGGATTCAGGCGACGCGCTTTAGGTCCTTTGTTTGATGCATGTCGTTGCCGCAAAACCGAGGTCACTTTTGCGCGACATGCATTAGTCGGTCTGGATCCAGACCGCCTTCGTTTCCAGATATTCGTGCAGATGCTCGACGCCGCCTTCGCGGCCATAGCCGGACATCTTCATGCCGCCGAACGGCACGGCCGGGTCGATGGCGTGGTACATGTTGACCCAGACCGAGCCGGCCTTGACGCGGCGCGCGAGCTTGTGCGCGGTGCCGAGATTGGTGGTGAAGATACCAGCCGCCAGACCATAAGGCGTCGCATTGGCGCGCGCGACGGCTTCATCCAGCGTGTCGAAGGGCATCGCCGAGATGACCGGTCCGAAGATCTCTTCGCGCGCGATGGTCATCTTGTCCGACACCGCGCCGAAGACGGTCGGCGCGATGAAGTTGCCGCCGTCATAGAGCTCGCCCTTCAGCCGCGAGCCGCCGGCGACCAGCCGGGCGCCTTCGTCGCTGCCCGCCTTGATGTAGCCTTCGACCTTGCCGGCCTGCCTCGCATTGATAAGCGGCCCGATTTCCGTCTCCGCCTCGATGCCGTGGCCGATGCGCAGCTTGCCGGCGAACTCGGCGACCCGGCGCACGAACTCGTCATGGATCTCGCGCGCTACGAACAGGCGCGATCCGGCGATGCAGATCTGGCCTGAATGTACGAACACCGCCATCGCCGCGACCGGCACGGCCTTGTCGATATCGGCATCGCGGCACACGATGATCGGCGACTTGCCGCCAAGCTCCAGCGAAACGCGCTTCAGGTTGGTGACGCCGGCGCGGGCGATGGCCTGGCCGGTCAAGGTCGAGCCGGTGAAGACGATCTTGTTGACATCGGGATGCTCGGCGAGCCGCGCGCCGGCCTCGGCGCCGGTTCCGGTGACGATGTTGACGACGCCGTCGGGCACGCCGGCCTCCTGCATCAGCTTGGCGATCAAAAGCGGCGTCAACGATGCGTCTTCCGACGGCTTGAGCACGATGGTGCAGCCGGTGGCCAGGGACGGCGCGATCTTCCAGATCGAGGCTGCGGTGGGCGCATTCCAGGGGATGATCGCGCCGACGACGCCGACCGGTTCGCGACGGGTGAAGGTGACGATCTCGCCGGGCATGGAATTGTCGATCGCCTCGCCATGCAGCGCGGTCGCCATGCCGCCATAGAAGCGCAGCATGCCGATGACGCGGCGCCGGTTGGCCAGCGTGCGGGTGATCGGCAGGCCCATGTCGAGCGTGTCGGAGACGCTGAGCTCTTCCCAATGCTTCTCGAACAGGTCGGCGATCCTGAACAGCACGCATTGCCGCTCGTAGGGCGAGAATTTCGACCAAGGCCCCTCGAAGGCCGCGCGCGCCGCGGCCACCGCCGCGTCGATATCGGCGGCCGAACCACGCGGCACGGTCGCCAGCACTTCGCCCGTCGCCGGGTTCAGCGCCTGCATCACCTCACCGGACTGCGCCGCGACCCACTTGCCGGCGATGAACATCGGTCGGAATTCGCCATGGTAGAGGGTGGTGGCCTTCGCCCTCGGGTCGAAGTTCAGCGTCATCGTCTCCTCCTCACGAATTCCGACGCGACTATTACTCCCGCCGAGGGCGACCTCAAACAAGGAAAGCTAAAAGGGCGTCCTACATCCGGATGATGCAGCGCGATTGGGGAGGGCGCGGACGGGATCTGGGTATCCAATCATGGCGGCCGGTAGCTCGACGGCGCGGTATCGAGCGTCGATGCGACCGGCCCGGACTTGATCGCTCCGGCGGGCTAACCGGACGCAAGCCTCATCGCGCCGTCCATCCGGTTTGCCGAGGCGGCAGGTTGCGCCGATCGTGCCCGGCGGTTATGCCGGGTCAGGATTTCCTGACGAGAGGCAGAGTTGATGAAGGTCGTTTCCACCTCCAAATCGCATGGCGGCGTCCAGGGCGTTTACTCGCACACCTCCGACGTCTGCGCCTGCGACATGACCTTCGCCGTCTTCGTGCCGCCGCAGGCCAAGGACGGGCCGCTTCCGGTCCTGTGGTACCTGTCGGGCCTCACCTGCACGCATGCAAACGTCATGGACAAGGGCGAGTACCGGCGGCTGGCATCCGAGCTCGGGCTCGTCATCGTGTGCTCCGACACCAGCCCGCGTGGCGCCGACGTTCCCGACGAGAAGGACAATTGGCAGTTCGGCTGCGGCGCCGGCTTCTACCTCGATGCGACGCGGGAGCCCTACGCGAAGAATTACCGCATGTATTCCTACATCACCGAGGAATTGCCGGCGCTCGTTGCCGCCAATTTTCCGGTCGACATGTCGCGCCAGGCCATCTTCGGCCATTCGATGGGTGGACATGGCGCCCTGACCATCGCGCTGAAGAATCCGCAACGCTACCGGAGCTGCTCGGCTTTCGCGCCGATCGTGCAGCCGTCGACGGCCAACTGGTCGCGGCCTGCTTTCGAAAGATATCTCGGATCGGACGAAAAGAGCTGGCGCGCCTATGATGCGACGCTGCTGATCGAGGATGGGAAGCGCTTTCCGGAATTCTTCGTCGACCAGGGCGCGGCGGACGGCTTCCTGCAGGAGGGTCTTCGGCCATGGCTGCTCGAAGAGGCCTGCAAGAAAGCAGGGATCGATCTGACCTTGCACATGCAGGAGGGCTACGACCACTCCTATAATTTCATCTCGACCTTCATGGACGATCACCTGAAATGGCATGCCGGCCGGCTTGGGTGATTGTCGTCCGCAAAATGTTCGCCCGGCCACCTCACGGCCTATTCCGCGCCCGCCATGGCTGACAATCGGGCGTTCACCTTCTGGTGAGCGCGCGAATTTTCGCCGGAACATTCGCCTTTTCGCGCTGTTGAGTTTCGACCGCAGCGCGGAAAGGAGCGTTCGCATGGACAATCCGCGATCCACGGCAAGCATAGCCGGCCATCCCATACACCCGATGCTCGTCACCATCCCGATTGCCTGTTTCGTCGGAACGTTGCTCACCGATATCGCCTACTGGCGGACAGCTGAAATGACCTGGGCCAATTTCTCGGCCTGGCTCCTGACCGTGGGTGTCATCGTCGGTATCCTGGCCGCCATCGCCGGGCTTACGGACTTTCTTGGGGGCCGCAAGATACGTGCTCAGCCGACGGCATGGCTGCACATGGCCGGCAACGTCGTCGTGCTTGTCCTTTCCTTCTTCAACATGCTGATCCACACGCGCGACGCATGGACATCCGTCGTGCCGACCGGGCTGATCCTGTCGGCGCTGGTGGTCGTGATCCTGATCTTCACAGGCTGGCTCGGCTGGGCGCTGGTCTATCGCCATCATGTAGGAGTGGCCGATGAGACGGTTTGACAGCGCGATCAAATGGACGACCGCGGCGCTTTGCTGCGTGATGGCCCTGGGCGTTGCCGGCTGCAGCGACGACAACACCGATCCGAATGCCCAGATCGGCCCGAATCCGAAGCTGCCGGAGATAAACCAGTACCTGTTCCCGCCGATGCATCTGGCCTCGGTGGTCGGCTGGAAAAACGACGAAAAGCCGACCGTCGCGCAAGGCCTGCATATCGAGGCCTTGGCCAAGGGGCTTCAGCATCCGCGCTCCCTTTACGTGCTGCCCAACGGCGACATTCTGGTGGTGGAATCCAAGGCGCCTCCCGAGGCCTCGGCCAAGCGTCCGAAGGATATCGTCATGGGCTGGGTCGAAGGCTGGGTCACCTCCGGCGGGGACACCGGGCCTAGCAACCGCATTACGCTCCTGCGCGACACCAACGGCGACGGCGAGCCAGATTACCAGGGCGTGTTCCTCGACCATCTCACCTCGCCCTTCGGCGTGGCGCTGGTCGGCAACGACCTTTATGTCGCCAACACGGACGCGATCGTGCGCTATCCCTACCAGCCGGGCGACACCAAGATCACGGCGCCCGGCAAGGTGCTGACGGAACTGCCCGGCGGGCCGATCGATCACCACTGGACCAAGAGCCTGGTCGCGAGCCCTGACGGTTCGCTGCTCTATGTTGGCGTCGGTTCGAACAGCAACATCACCGAGAACGGCATCCAGGCCGAGAAGGACCGCGCCGCGATCTGGGAGGTGGACCGCGCCACCGGCCGCTCGCGCATTTTCGCCAGCGGGTTGCGCAATCCAAACGGCCTCTCCTTCGAGCCTCAAAGCAAGGCGCTTTGGACCGTGGTCAATGAGCGCGACGAGCTCGGGCCGAACCTCGTGCCGGATTATATGACCTCGGTGAAGGACGGCGCCTTCTATGGCTGGCCCTACAGCTATTACGGCCAGCATGTCGATCCGCGCGTCATGCCGCAGCGGCCGGACATGGTAGCCAAGGCCATCCCGCCGGACTACGCGCTGAGCTCGCATGTCGCGCCGCTCGGGCTTGCCTTCTACACCGCGAGCAACCTGCCGCAATCCTATCGCGGCGGCGCTTTTGTGGGCGAGCATGGCAGTTGGGACCGCTCCCGCTTCAACGGTTACAAGGTGGTCTTTGTGCCTTTCAGCGGCGGGCATCCAAACGGCATGGCGCAAGACGTCGTGACCGGCTTCCTCAACGACAAGGGCGAGGCGAGAGGCCGTCCGGTCGGCGTTGCCGTCGACAAATCCGGCGCGCTGCTGATTGCCGACGATGTCGGCAACACGGTGTGGCGGGTGACCGCAGCGGCGCCCGGATCCACGTAAAAGCCAGGCTCAATGTCGAGGAAGGCGCGCACCAGCTTGCCGCCGCTGCGTTCGCGCAGGCAGATCTGCGCTTCGTCCATCAGCGTCTCCGGCGCGTCGATCGCAATCGGCACCAGCCGCGAGTCGTGGCCGAACTCGGCCGCCGAGACGGTCGCGCATTTCGTGCTGATCTCCGCCTTCACCTTCTGCTGCCGCTGCTCGGGTTCGAACGCGTCACCGGCCGTCAGACGAGTGCGTAGCCTCAGCAATCTAGGATGCCCGCAGTTTGCCGTAGCGTTTGATCAGGCGCTCGCGCTTCAAGCGTGACAGCCTGTGCGTCCAGAAGAGCCCGTCGAGCTGGTCGATCTCATGCTGGTGGCAGGCCGCCAGCAGACCCTCGGCGTCCTCGAACCGC
This sequence comes from Mesorhizobium sp. CNPSo 4661, assembly GCF_057784215.1. Lineage (NCBI taxonomy): Bacteria > Pseudomonadati > Pseudomonadota > Alphaproteobacteria > Hyphomicrobiales > Phyllobacteriaceae > Mesorhizobium > Mesorhizobium sp. CNPSo 4661. The sequence goes on from NZ_JBWGIO010000014.1 coordinate 126,573, forward strand.
TCCTTGCCCTCGAGATCCTGATAGCGAACCCGCACGCGGGCGTGCCGCTCGATATCCTCCGTCACACCGGGCATCGAAACGCTGCCTTCCGCATGGCGGATCATTTCGGTCGACGCCTCGACTATCGACGGATTTACAAAAATCCCGGACTTGGAGGAGGAAGGAAGTTGGATCGCCACCACACGTTTCAAAATGCCGATATGCGGGGCGGTGATACCAATCCCGGGCGCAGCATACATGGTGTCGAGGAGATCGATGGCGAGACGGAACAGCTCGACGTCGAACCGTTCGACGGGATCCGCGACCGCGCGCAGCAGGGGATCGGGAAATTTTATGATCGGGTGGACTGCCATGTATCAGCTCACAGGCTTCTGCAGCACGTCGAATTGCGGGTTGGTTTCCGAGAAAATCGGCAAGGCCGCGGCGCCGAGCACGGAGGTGTCCTTGCCCGCGGCGCCGACCAGCACTCGCGGGGTCATGCGGGCGCTGGTCGAGCTCACAGAGAGATGCAGCGGTTCGAGTCGGCTGGCCAAAGCCTCGATCACCGGCAGCGGCATGAAGCCGCCGAGCACGACGGTCTCGGGATCGAGCGCCATTTCCAGGATATCGATCGCCTGCCGCAACGGATCGACCGCCTCGGCGAGCCAGGCTTCGAAACGGCTGTCGCCCTTTGCCAAAAGCTCTTCCAGCAGGTCGGGAGAGGCATGGTCGGGATCCGGCAGGTCGAGCCTGTCATAGGCCGCGCGCAGCGAAACGTAGCGCTCCAGGCAGCCGCGCTTGCCGCAGTCGCAGGGCAGGCCGCCCGGCCTGACGATGATGTGGCCGATCTCGCCGGCATTGTGGCGGCTTCCCTTGTAGAGATGGCCGTCGAGAAAAAGGCCGGCGCCCAGGCCTGTCCCGATGAAGAGGTAGACGAAACTGCCGAGCTTGCGGGCAACGCCATAAAGCCGCTCGCCGATAGCCGCCGCGGTGGCGTCGTTTTCGACGGTGACGGCGATACCTGTCAGCCGCTCCAGTTCGTCGGCCACCGGAAAATCATGCCAGCCGGGGAGCGCCGTTGGGCCGACCGACGTCATGCCTTCGACGCCGAACGGCCCGGGCATCGCCATGCCTATGCCGAGCAGCTTCGCCCTGTCGAGCCGGGACGTTGCGATCAGGTCGCTCGATATCCCGGCAAGCAGCGGCATGGCCTGCGTGGGCGTCGGCCGGTCGACATGTCTCTCGATGCGGGCGCGCATGGTTCCGGAGAGATCGGTGACGACGCCGACGGCCAGCTGGTGGTCGAGCTGCAGGCCGATCGAATAACCGCCATCCGGGTTGATGGAGTAGGGGACGGCGGGTTGGCCGCGCGCGCCTTTCAGCGTTGCTTCAGGGCGCAGCAGCCCGGCCGTTTCCAACTCCTCGACGATGTTGGAGATGGTCTGCGACGACAGCGCCGTCAGCCTTGCAATCGCCGCCCGCGACAGCGCGCCGTTGGTGCGGATCGTTTCGATCACCACACGCCGGTTGTGCGATTTCGCCTGCTCGAGGTTAGTGCCGGAGATGGCTTTCTTGAGGGTCATTCGGTACTTACCAGTCACGGAAACTGTAGATTGCTACTTCAGAAAATCAAGTTGATTTAATTACTTAGCGCTAGGCATCACTTTTAGAACGAGGCGAGGTTGAAAGCCCTGGCCGACCTGTCATGCCCTGTCGAGCGGATATCGATCGTGCCCCGCGACCAATTGGGCAGGAACGATCTCGCGGCTGACGCATTTTGCCTCGCATCAACAGCCGAGGGACCAGATGCGCATAGCCCATGTCGCGCCGCTTTATGAATCCGTGCCGCCGAAACTCTATGGCGGGACCGAGCGGATCGTCTTCTACATCACCGAAGCGCTGGTCGAGCTCGGCCATGATGTGACGCTGTTCGCGAGCGGCGATAGCGAGACGTCGGCGCGGCTGGTGCCTGGACGCGACCAGGCAATACGCCTCGACGCGCGGCCGAAGAAGTCGGAGATCGCTGCGCATCTGGCCATGCTCGCCGATGTGCGCGAGCGCGCCGACGAGTTCGACGTCATCCATTTCCATCTCAGCCACTTCCTGCATTTCCCGTTCTTCGAAGAGATCGCGGGACGGACGGTGACGACGCCGCACGGCCGGCTCGACTATGTCGACCTGGCGCCGGCCTATAAGCGCTTTCCGCGTTTCCCGATGATCTCGATTTCGCAGAGCCAGAAGCGCGGCCTGCCGGACGCGAACTGGCTGGCCACCATCCATCACGGACTACCGCTCGATGCCTACCGGCCGACCTGCGAACCACAGGGGGAAGAGCCGTATCTCGCCTTCCTCGGACGCCTGTCGCGCGACAAACGGCCGGACCGCGCCATCGAGATCGCGCGGCGTTCCGGGTTGAAGCTGAAGCTGGCGGCCAAGATCGGCGACGACGACCGCGCCTATTTCCGCGATAACATCGAGGCGCTCATCGACGGTGACCGCATCGACTATGTCGGCGAGATCACCGAGGACGAGAAGGCTGAGTTTCTCGGCAATGCGGCAGGCCTGCTGTTTCCCATCGACTGGCCGGAGCCGTTCGGCCTCGTCGCGATCGAGGCCATGGCCTGCGGCACGCCGGTGATCGCCTGGAACAACGGCGCCTTGCCGGAGATCGTCGACAATGGCGTCACCGGTTTCGTGGTGGACAGTGTAGACGATGCGGTAGCGTCGATGCCAGCACTTCTCGATCTCGACCGGCGGCGTGTGAGAGCCGTCCTCGAGAAGCGGTTCTCGGCGACAAGAATGGCGCGCGACTATCTTGCTGCCTATATGCGCCTGACCGGCATGCCGGAGGCCAAGGCCTCCTGACCTTCACTGCGCCAATCTACGAGATAGAGCATGATGTCGTCCGAAACCGCTTCACACTTTTCGGCGTCATGCTCCAGGGCGGGGCAAACGAAGAGGTGACGAATGACGGAGCTCGACGAGCGCAAGCTCGATCCTGCCGTGGCCCTTTCCTCGCTTGACGAGACGGCGCCGCGGGAACCGCACCGGCTTTTTGCCCTCAAACAGGGCGACTGCTTCGCCGTCGCCGATGCCTATGGCGACATCAGGGGGGCGGGCGACGGGTTCTTCCGCGACGACACGCGAGTGCTGTCCGAATTCCGGCTGACCATCGGCGGCAGGCAGATGTCGCTGCTCGGCGCATCGCTCAGCCAGGACAATGTGCTGTTCACGTCCAACCTGACCAACCTGCCGATCAAGAGTGCCGGCGGGCGCGATATCCCGCAGGGCGCGATCCATATCGAGCGAGTCAGGCTCATCTGGCAGGACAGGTTGTTCGAGCGGATCACGCTTTCCAACTACAGCCGCGAGCATTCCACCATCACCGCCTCGCTGCACTTCGCCGCCGATTTTCGCGACATGTTCGAAGTGCGCGGCTCGACGCGGGTGAAGCGCGGTACGACGCATGTCGCCAAGACCGACAAGACTTCGGTGCTGCTCGGCTATGACGGTCTGGACGGCCTGCCGCGGCTTTCCGCGATCTCCTTTTCGCAGGCGCCGGACCAGTTGAGCGACAACCGCGCCGATTTCCTCGTCGCGGTGACCAAGCGCAGTCAAAAGGTGCTCTATATCGAGGTTGGCCCGGAGATCGCCGATGCGCCCGACCGCGACCGCTTCCGCGCCGCGGCGGCACGAGCCCGCTTCGGCATGCGCGCCAAGCGCAGGCACGGCGCCACAGTGCACAGCTCGGGTCGCGTCTTCAACGATTGGGTCGAGCGCGCCCGCGCCGATGTGGCGCTGCTCACCACCGAGCTTTCCACCGGGCCTTACCCTTATGCCGGCATTCCATGGTTCTCGACGGCGTTCGGACGCGACGGCGTGATCTCGAGCCTGCAGATGCTTTGGCTCAATCCGGGCCTGGCGCGCGGCGTGCTTGCCTTTCTGGCCGAGCACCAGGCGACCGAGACCTCGCCCTTCAGTGATTCCCAGCCGGGCAAGATCATGCATGAGACCCGCAAGGGCGAGATGGCGGCGCTGCGTGAGCTTCCTTTCGGCCGCTATTATGGCGGCGTCGACACCACGCCGCTCTATATCCATCTGGCTTCTGCTTATGCCGACCGCACTGGCGACATGGCCTTCATCGACAGGCTTTGGCCATCGCTCAAGGCCGCCGCCGAATGGACGGAGGAGGCAAGCCGCGCCACCGGTTTCGTCACCTACCAGCGCGCCGCCGAATCCGGTCTCGCCAACCAGGGCTGGAAGGACAGTTTTGACTCCGTCTTCCATGCCGATGGGCGCATCCCTAAGGGGCCGATCGCGCTGGTCGAGGTGCAGGGCTATGTGTTTGCCGCCTTCCGCGGCCTGGCCGCGCTGGCGCGCCGCCGCGGCGAGTTCGCCGACGCCGAGCACTGGGAAAACCGGGCCGAGGAAATGCGGGTCGCGGTGGAACGCGACTTCTGGCTGGACGACATGAATTTCTATGCACTGGCCATCGATGGCGAGGGCCAGCCCTGCAAGGTGCGCACATCAAATGCGGGACACCTGCTTTTCGTCGGGCTGCCGCAGCCTGAGCGCGCCAAGCTGGTCGCCGAGCAGTTGCTGTCGGCGTCTTTCCATTCCGGCTGGGGCTTGAGGACGCTCGCCGACGATGCGGTGTTTTTCAACCCGATGTCCTACCATAACGGCTCGATCTGGCCGCATGACACGGCGCTTTGCGGCGTCGGCCTCGCGCGTTACGGTGAACGCGACAGCGTGGTGCGGCTGATGAGCGGCACTTTCGAGTCGGCCGTGCATTTCAACATGCGGCTGCCAGAACTGTTTTGCGGGTTCGCTCGGGCCCCAGGCGAAGCGCCCATCGCCTATCCCGTCGCCTGCCTGCCACAGGCCTGGTCGGCCGGTTCCACCTTCATGCTGATGCAGGCCTGTCTGGGCCTGGAAATCGATGGCTGGAAAGGCGAATTGCATGTCACGCGCCCAAGGCTGCCGATCGGCATCGACACCCTCGTGCTCCGGCATCTGAGCGTCGGTGACAAGGCCGTCGATTTGACCTTCCAGCGGGTAGGCGACCGTGTCGCCGCCTTCCTCTCCGATCGTCATGAAGGCCAGGTGCCGCTTATCGTGCGGACTTAGAAGAAGGCGTCGCAAGTCCGCGTTCAACAATCGGAAAATGTCGGAACCGACCGGCGGTTTGTGCGTTGCACACCTGAACCGGTCTGCCCGTCCGCAGCAGGCAAGAACGAAAAACAAAGAGCGACAGCCGGAGGCAACCTGGCGTTTCAATGACACAATATGGCGTTGACCTGTTTTTGGTCCTTATTCTCGCAAGCCTCGGACTTTCCGCTCTCGCGATCTTCATTTCGGTATCCCGGCGTCGTCACCATTCGAGGGCTGCTGCTTCGCAAGCTTCCGGCGACGACTTCGCCGCCGAGACCGCGCGCAAGGTGCTGCGCGAATTCGAGAAGAACGGGCAGTCCGTCGACGCGGCTCTGGTCACATGGTCCCCGGATACGCTGCGCAAGATCCTCGCCGACGAACTGCCGGATGCGCAGGTGATCGTCGTGTCCAATCGCGAGCCTTATATCCACAACGAAACCAAGGACGGCGGCGTCGAACTCGTCGTTCCGGCGAGCGGGCTGGTCTCGGCACTGGAGCCGATCACGCGCGCTTGCGGCGGCACCTGGATCGCCTATGGCGGCGGCAGCGCCGACCGGACGGTGGTGGACAGGAACGATCGCGTGCAAGTGCCGCCCGAAAATCCGTCCTACACGCTGCGCCGCGTCTGGTTGAGCGACGACGAATATCAAGGCTACTATCTCGGCTTCGCCAATGAGGGCTTGTGGCCGCTTTGCCATATCGCGTTCACGCGTCCGATCTTTCGCGAGTCGGACTGGGAGGCCTATGAGGCCGTCAACCGCAAATTCGCCGAGACGGTGGTTGCCGAGGCGCGTAACGAACGACCGATCGTGCTGGTCCAGGACTACCACTTCGCGCTGTTGCCGCGCATGATCCGCGAGCGGCTGCCCGAGGCGATCGTCATCACCTTCTGGCATATCCCCTGGCCGAACTCGGAAGTGTTCAGCATCTGCCCCTGGCGCGAGCGCATCCTCGACGGCCTGCTCGGCAGCTCCATCATGGGCTTCCACACTCAGTTCCACGCCAACAACTTCACCGAAAGCGTCGACCGCTTCATGGAAAGCCGCATCGAGCGGGCGGACGCCGCAGTGTCCTATGGCGGCCAGGTGACGCTGGTGCATTCCTATCCGATCTCGATCGAATGGCCGGCCGAGCTCCTGAAAGCCCTGCCCAGCGTCGAGGAGTGCCGGGCGCGTGTTCGCAGGCGGTTCAACATTCCGGCGGACGCCAAGCTCTGCGTCGGCGTCGAACGTCTCGACTACACCAAGGGCATCCTCGATCGCTTCCACGCATTGGAGGAGCTGTTCATTCGTCATCCCGAAACGATCGGCAATGTCGTCTTCCTGCAGATCGCGGCGCCCAGCCGGGGCACGCTGCCGGCTTACAAGCATCTGCATGAGGAATGCCTGCGCTATGCCGAGGAACTCAACCAGCGCTACGGCGGCCAATCCTACCAGCCCGTCGTCATGGTCGCCGAGCACCATTCGCAGGCGGCGGTCTACGAACTCTATCGCGCCGCCGACATCTGCCTCGTCACCAGCTTGCATGACGGCATGAACCTTGTCGCCAAGGAGTTCGTGGCGTCGCGCGACGACGAGCAGGGCGTGCTTTTGCTCAGCACCTTCGCCGGCGCCTCGCGCGAATTGCTGGAGGCGCTGATCGTCAATCCCTACGACGCGGCGATGATGAGCGAGGCGATGTTGCAGGCGCTGACCATGGGACCGGACGAGCAACATGAGCGCATGCGGCGCATGCGCGATATCGTGCGCGACAACAATGTCTTCCGCTGGGCCGGCAGCATGCTGCTCGACGCGGCGCGGCTCAGGAAGCGCGGCGACCTCGACCGGGTCACGGCTTTATACGAGCGGCCGGCAGGGCCCACCGGCGACAATGTCGTTTCCATGTTCGAACGCAAACAGGCAGTCGGATTCCGATGAATAGTCAAGCAGATCTCACCCCGACGCTTCCCGAAGGCCGCTGGGCGCTTTTCCTCGACATCGACGGCACCTTGCTGGAGCATGCGGCGCATCCCGATGCGGTATCGGTCAGCGACGAGTTGCGGCAATTGCTGCAGACGATCGAGCATCGTCTCGACGGAGCGCTCGCCTTCATCACCGGGCGCTCGATCGCCGCTGTCGACCATCTGTTCGATCCGCTGAAGCTCAGGATCGCCGGCCTTTACGGGCTGGAGCACAGACTTCTGCCGGATGGAGAGATCGAGGCCGCCGATGCGCCGGCGGATATGGCGGCGCTTGCCGATGAGATCGAGCTGGAGCTAGCAAGCAAGGCTGTCTATGTCGAGCGCAAGGGTCCTGTGCTCGCCATCCACACGAGAGCAGCACCCCAGCTTCTGGCACGGGCGACGGAACTGGTCGAGGCAGCGCTCAGCCGGTTGCCGCAAGGCTACCGCGTCATCGCCGGCAATGCCGGCGTCGAGCTGATGCCCCTCGAAGCCGCCAAGGGCGCCGCGATCCGGCGCTTCATGCAGCTCGATCCGTTCACCGGCAGGCGCCCGGTGTTCCTCGGTGACGACACGTCCGACGAGAACGGCTTCGACACGGTCAATGCCGCCGGCGGGATTTCGATCCGCGTGAAGCCGCAAGGCGAGACCGCGGCGCGCTTCGCCATCGAAGATGTCGCCAGCGCCATTGCCTGGCTCGAAGCCAATTTCGGCGAGCCGGTCGCGCAAACGGCCCGCGGCAATCTCGTCGCCTAAGTCGGCCAGGCGCTACGCGGCTACTGTTGCTGCAAGCCCGTGATCATGGCGATGATCTCGTTCTTGTCGGTCTTCTTCGTCTCGCGCACGCCGATCTGCTTGCCGCGCCTCAGGACACAGATGCGGTCCGACAGCTTGAACACCTGGTCGAGGCTGTGGCTGATGATCAGGATGCCGACATTGCGCTGCTTCAGCGACAGAACGATTTCTTCCACTTTCGCTGTCTCGGCAACGCCGAGCGCGGCCGTCGGCTCGTCGAGCAGGATCAGCTTGCTTGCCCAATGCGTCGCCCTGGCGATCGCCACGCCCTGGCGCTGACCGCCGGAGAGGTCGCGGATGGTGGCATGCGCGGAAGGGATGCGCACATCCAGTTCCTTCACCAGCTTTTCCGTCTCGGCGATCATGCGGCGGCGGTCGAGCAGGCCGAAGCGGTTCAGCGGCTCCCGGCCGAGGAACATGTTCATGTAGACGGTCTGCTGGTCGGCCAGCGCGAGGTCCTGATAGACCACCTCGATGCCGTGCGCGCGCCCCATGGTGGCGTTCGACATCGTCACCGGCTTGCCCTCGATGGCAATCGTGCCGGAGGAGGGCGGATGCACGCCCGAGACGATCTTGACCAGCGTCGACTTGCCGGCGCCGTTGTCGCCGACAAGCGCCACGATCTCGCCCGGGAAGACCTCGAGCGAGAAGTTCTCGATCGCGGTGATGCCGCCGAAATTCTTGCGGATGTCCTGAAGCTGCAGGATGGGCGCGCTCATCGCATTCTCCTTCGTTGGAGCATGATCTTGTCCGAAAACCGGTTTCCACTTTTCGCTGACGCGGTCCTTCGGTTCGGGATCATGCTCTAGACAGGCCAGGCATAGGGTTCGCCAAAGCCGTTCTCGATGGTTTCGACCTTCGGATTGCCCTTCGAAATGCCGGAGACGCCGACAACATAGGCGCGGGTGACGAAGGCCTGGCCGCGGAAGCCGAAGACGGCGCTGTCGCCGGGCTTCGGCGCACGTGCGCCGGAGGCGTCGATCATGGCGTAGTAGTCGATCGCCGAAGGCGGCGGCACCTCGACGCTTTTGAGCGCGGAAGCGGCGGTGGTCGGTTCGGCCGAGACAATCGCCTTGACGTCATAGTCCGGGAAGATCGGGTCGATATAGAAGCCGCCGCCGAAGCAGTAGGCCTTGCCGCCCGACAGATGCGAGACCTCGGTGAGATAGAGCACGGCAGGCAATTCCGGCAGGTCCTCCATGACATGCAGCGCCGTGGTGCCGTGCAGGCCGTTGCCGGGCTCGCACTGCGTGGCGCCGGCTTTCGCCAGCGCGGCCAGCATGACGCTCGACGTCGTGCCCGGCGCATTGATTTCGATCTCCTTGCGGCCCGCCTTGGCGAGCGCCTCGGCGGCCTTGCTCAGTGTCGCCAGATTGGGCGTCGGCAAAACCTTTCGCGCGGCATGGTCGAAGAGCAGGGCAGGGAAGGTGGTGATGCCGGCGAAGCGGCCGCCCGGAACGGCATCGAGCCGGTTGGCGATTGCGACAACCTCGCCGGCGTCGAAGCCGCCTTCATGGCCGCGGTAGAAAATGTCGCCTTCCGCCGCGATGCGGGCGAGCAGGTTCTGGACATAGCCGGCGGCCTTGGCGCCCTTGGCTGCCTCCTCGGCCTTGGTGTCGTTGAAGACGGTCCAGTAATCCGGCTTGAACGTCCTTGCCGCAGCATCGGCTTCGAATTTCGCGATCTGCTGCAGATGGCCGAGATGGCCAAGCTTCATCCCGGCCTTGTGCGTGGCGCGCGCGCAGGCCATGTCGACCGCTACCGCGCGTTCGATGCCGCCGCGCATCACCGCCTTGCAGAACGAGCTCGAGCGTCCGACCTGCTTGGTCATGGCGAAGACCTTCAGGCCGAGCCGGTCGGCTTCGTCCCTGAGGACCTTGGCATTGTGCTCGACCGTATCGAGATCGAGCACATAGGCGTTGGCCGGCAGCTTGCCCTGCTGGTGAAGGCCGATCGCTGCTTCGATGAAGGCGGGGTTGCGGCGGCGCAGAACGTCGAGAAACATGGGTCGATTCCTTCAGCGGGATTTGTCGCGCAGCGACACGGCGACGGCGGTGAGGATGATCAGGCCGCGCACGATCATCTGGTCGGAAACCGAAAGCCCCATCAGGATCAGGCCATTGTTCAACATGCCCATCATCAACGAGCCGACGAGCGCGCCGACGATCGAGCCCTTGCCGCCATTGAGCAGCGTGCCGCCGACGATGACGGCGGCGATGACCGTCATCAGATCGGTTTCGCCAAGCGTGTATTTCGCCGCCTGCAGGCGGCCTGCGTAGAGCAGTCCGGCAAGCCCCGCGAGCCCGCCGCTGATGGTGAGCACGGCAAGCCTGATTTTCGGCACGCTGATGCCCGAAACGCTCGCCGCGCGGGCATTATCGCCGGTCGCCAGCACATGCGCGCCGAAACGCGTCTCACGGTAGACGAGGTGGCCGATGGCGATGGCGATGGCCGTCCACCAGATCAGCGACGGTACGTCGAGCAGGGAGCCCGAGCCGAAGAAACCGGTGAAGGCTTCGTTGGTGACCGAGATCGAACGCAGGTCGGTCATCGAGCGCGAGACGCCGGCGAACAGGCCCATCGTCGCCAATGTCACCAGGAACGACGGCAGCCTGACATAGGCGACCAGCGCGCCGTTGATGAGGCCGATGAGGATACCGGCACCCAGGCCGACGGCGATGCCCGCCGCCATGCCATAGGAGGCGATGGTGACGGCGGCGGCGAGCGCCGCCACCGCCACGATCGAGCCGATCGAAAGGTCGATCTCGCCGGCCGACATGACGAAGACCAGGCCGATCGCCATGATCGTCACCGGCGCCGTCTGCAGCACGATGTTGGAGAGGTTGCGCACTGTGAGGAAGCCGCCGTCCCTCAGCATGAAGGCGAAGAACAGGAAGATCGCCAGGAAGCCGAGATAGACGACATATTGCTGCAGATTGAAGCGGCTGGCGAAGCTGCCCACCTCGGTGCCGGTGTTGGCGCTGGTCATGTTTGATCTCCGATGGTGCGTGCTTCGCAGCCTGCCACGCCGTTTACTTCATGGCGTCCGCGATGATCGCGGGCACATCCCTGTTGAGCGACTTCTTCCAGCCATCCTTCACCGTGTCCTTGGTGACGGCGATGGAATCGACCGCGTAGAAAGGCTCGGTCTTCAGGCCGACCAGCGAGCCTGCCGAGGCACGCGCCAGCGTCACGCCGATGCTGTAGGCCTCGTCGGCGACAAGGGCCGCGATGTTGCCGCCCTTGACCATGTCGAGCGCGGCCGGTTCGTTGAGGTCGAGCGTGACGATCTTGGTGTGCTTGTTGCCGGCGCCGCGCAATGCGGAGAGCACGCTGAGAGCCGGCTCCGCCCAGGTGACATAGATGCCGTCAAGGTCCGGATGCTGGGTGATCATCGCCTGCGCTATATCCTCTGAGCGCGCCGGGTCGGCCATGCCGGCCTCGGCGGCGATCTTCATGTCGGGATAATCCTGCTCGATGGTCTTCTTGAAGGCGCCGTCGCGCTGGTTGGTCACGTAGAAATCGGCGTCGTGGAAGATGTAGCCGACCTTGCCCTTCTTGCCGAGCGCCTCGGCCATGGCGATGCCGGCCTTGTTGCCCATCTGGAAGAGGTCGTCGGAAACGATGGTGACGTAATCCGTGCCCTGCTTGTAGCCGGCCGGGCAATTGTCGACGAAGCCAAGCTTGACGCCGGCCTGGCGGGCCGGATCGTAGACGGAGGCGGCGGTCGCCGGATCGACCGGGAGCGATAGGATGATCGACGGCTTCTTGGCCATCACCGTCTCGACATCGGCCTTCTGGCGCGCGGCGTCGAAACCGGCGTCGGTCTGCGCCACCACTTCGATGCCGAGACGCTTGAACTCGTCGCGCGCGCCGGCGTTTACGGCGTTGGTGTACTCGCTCATCTCGTGCCAGACGAGAGCCGCGGTGAACTTGCCGTCCTTGATCTGCTGCTCCTGCGCGGCCGTCAGCGTGAGCGAGGCCGCCGGGACCGGTTTCTCGCCGTTCGGGCCGGTGGTGACGCCTTCGGCGGCGAAGGCGTGAGCGGCGAACAGGCTCGCCAATATGGTGATGATGCCCAATGCTTTGCGCATGTCAGTTCCCCTTTTTGTTCAGGAAGAGAGCTCCGGCCCGGTAAGCCGGGCCGGAGCGTCGGCTTCACTTCGCCGCGTCGAGCACCGACTGAGGCGCGTCGCGGTTGAGCGAGTCCTTCCAGCCCTGGGAGACATTCTCCTTGGTCACGGTCAGCGCCGGCGCGACGACGAACGGGGGCGTCTGCTGGGCAAGCAGCGACTTCATGCCGGAGGTGGCCATGGCGCGGCCGAGCTCATAGGCCTTGTCGGCGACGAGTGCGGCGACATTGCCGCCCTTGACCATGTCGAGCGCGACCGGCTCCGCAAGGTCGAGCGTGACGATCTTCGTGTGCCTGTTGCCGGCGCCGCGCAGCGCCGAGAGCACGCCATCGGCCGGCTCGGCCCAGGTCACATAGATGCCGTCGAGATCGGGGTGCTGCAGCAGCATGGCGTTGGCCAGTTCCTCGGCGCGGGCCGGGTCGGAAATGCCCTGTTCGGCGACGATCTTGATGTCGGGATAGTCCTTCTCGATGGTCTTCTTGAAGGACTGGTCGCGCTGGTTGGTGACGTAGTAATTGGCGTCGTGGAAGATGTAGCCGACCTTGCCCTTGCCGCCGATGGCCTTGGCCATCGCGTCGGCCGCCTGCTTGCCCATCTGGTAGAGATCGTCGGTGACGATCGAGGCGTAGTCGGTGCCTTGCTTGTAATCCTTGGGCAGGTTGGACAGGAACACCAGCTTGACGCCGTCCTTGACCGCCTGGCGGAAGGCCTCGGCGGAGGTGACGGGGTCGAGCGGCAGCGCCAGGATGACGTTCGGCTTTGCGGCTAAAGCGGTCTCGATGTCGCTGCGCTGGCGGGCGGCGTCGAACTGCGCGTCGGTCTTGACCGCGATCGAGATGCCGGCGCGGGCGAACTCGTCGGTGGCGCCCGCGGTCACCGCGTTGGTGAAGTCGGAAGAGGTGTGCCACAGAAGGGCTGCCTTATAACCCTTGTCCTTCAGCGCCGCGATGTCGGCATCGCTCAGCGTCAGGCTGGAACTCGGGGTGGCGGTCTCGCCCTGCGGCCCGACCGTCTGCGCGTGAGCCGCGCCGGCGGCCAGCATCAACCCGCCGGCCAGGGCGGCGGCAATCCATTTCTTCATCAGCATGTTTCAGTCTCCCATTTCGCTTCGTTGGTCTTTCAGTCGGCCACGCCGCAATAGCGGGCCATGAAGGCGGCGAAGCCGACGATGCCGGCGAGGTGTTCCTCGACATCGACGTGCTCCTCGAACGTGTGGCAGTTGCGGATGTCGCCCGGCGCGCAATAGACGGCGGGAATGCCGAGCCGATTGACGAAGAACGAGGATTCCGACCAGAAGGGCGCGCCCTCGATCACGCCGCGCCCGCCCATGGCTTTAGCCATCGAGTCCGAAAGCAGGGCGACTTCGGCGCGCGTCTCGTCGATCTCGGCGGCGGTGCCGCCCAGCCTGTGGTCGCGTCCGGCCGGATAGGCGAACTCCACGGTGATCTCGGGATCGGTGATGGCGCGGCGTACCGCGGCCTCGATCTCGGCGGCGGCGCTGTCGAGGGATTCGCCCGGCAGCAGCTTGCGGATCAGCGACAGCGTGCATCGCTCGGGCACGGCGATATAGCCGCCGCCGGTAAGGCCGGTGATCAGCAGGAAGCCGCGCCCGGTGAGCTTGTGCTCGGCGCGGGCGGCCACCTCATCAGAGTGTTTCCACAGCGCGGTCATTGCGGCGTGGGCGGCGCGAAGGGCGTCCTTGCCAAGCTCCGGCACGCCGAAATAGGCCGACTTGCCGGTAATCGTGATGTCGGTGATGAAGAAGCCGATCTGCGCGGCGTAGACGGCAAGCCGAGTCGGCTCGACATAGACGGTGAAGTCGGGCGTCGCGACCTCGCCGGCCTCGATGCGGCCGACGAAATGCTTGATGCCGGCAGAGACGCCGGTGCCGGGCTGGCCGCTTTCCTCGTCGCCGACGAAAGCGAAGGCGACGTCGCCCTTGAGGCGGATGCCGGCCTTGTCGAGCAGCGAGAGCGCCGCCAGCGAGGCGGTGATGCCGGCCTTGAGATCGCCCGAGCCGCGGCCCCAGACTGCCCCGTCGATGATGGGCGCGCCAAACGGATCCTCGCGCTCGGTGCCGGCCCAATGCTCCCGCCAGCCGTCGACATGAACGGTGTCGGTATGGCCGATGAAGAGCAGGCGCTGGCCCTGGCCAGTTCCCTTGCGCTCGCCCCAGATGTTCGGCCTGCCGGGCAGGAAATCCGCTCGGCTCAGGCCGCTCAGTCCCAGTTCGCGCATTTTCGTTTCGAGGAAGTCGACGAAATTCGCCTCGTTGCCGGTGATGCTGTCGCGTCCTATCGCGCCCCGAAACAGCGCCAGGGCCTGGTCGGCATCGAAAGCGGCGCGCAGCCGGGTTGTGATATCGCTGGTCACAGCACGACCTCCTTCAGGGCAGCCGCCTGGGCGGTGGGAAGTGAAATGCGGCCGTCCGGCGCGTCGACGCCGAAGAGTGTGTTGTGCAACTGGCCAAGCCCGATCGCAGCGGCGCCGATAAGCGCTGCCCGCGCGCCCAGTTCGCCGGCCTCGACGGTGACGGGATAGGGGAAGCAGAGCGGTATCAGGGCCTTGACGCGCGAGAGGATCTCCGGCCTGAGGCCGATCGAGCCACCAAGTATGACCTTTTGCGGATTGGCGACGGCGGCGATCGCGGCGATGCCTTGCGCCAGATAGCGCGCCGTCTCGTCGAGCACGGCGAGCGCTGCCTTGTCGCCCTTTGCGGCATTCTCGAAGATCGCCGGGACCGCGACCTGGGTGCCGGTCAGGGATCTGTAGCGCTCGGTCATCGCGTGCGTCGCCACCACTCGCTCGAAAGCACCGGTGCGCAGCGATTCCGCCGCGAACGGATCGGCGCCGATCGGCATGAAACCGATTTCACCTGCCGCATGGGTGGCGCCGCGCACCAGATGGCCGCCCAGCATCAGGCCGCTTCCGACGCCGGTGCCCAGCGCGATATAGGCGAGGTTGTCGATGCCCTGGCCCTGGCCCAGCCAATTCTCGCCGAGCACGGCGAGATTGACGTCGTTCTCGATCATCACCGCGACGCCGAGCGCCTTCTCGAACGCGTCAAGCACATTCATGGCGTCGAAGCCGGCGATGTTGGGCGCGAGCATGATGCGGCCGGTCGCGGGGTCCGGCGCGCCCGGCGCGCCGATGACGGCAAGGCGAATCTTCTTGCGGGGGATGCACTCCCTGGCCGCGGCCTGGAAGGCAAGTGCTGCGATCTGGTCGATGATGAACTGGCCGCCGCGCGGATCGGTCGGCGTCGCCGCTTCGGCGAAGATCTGGCAGGCGAGATCGGTCAGCGCCACGCGAACCTTGGTGCCGCCCAGGTCGACGGCGATGATGTAGGCGGCGTCGTGGACAAGCTCATAGGTGACCGCGGTGCGCCCGACATGGCCGCTGGTGCGTCCTGTCTCCTGCACCCAGCCTTCCTGCTCGAGGCCGCGTACGATTTCCGAGATCGTCTGCTTCGAAAGGCCGGTGAGCTTGGAAATCGACGCCCGCGATATCGGCCCGCCCTGGACGATCGCCTCCATGACGGAGCGTTGCGAGAACTGGCGGGAAATACGCGGCAGGTCGCTCACAGCAGGGCCTCGGATTAATTCGTTCTGTCACCGAACTTATTATTCAAGCATTTGCTTGTCAACAACCTTGTTGTGGCACTGGGAACGACGATCGGAGGGTGGATGCTGGCGGAGCTCTGCTCAAGCGGGAAACAGGAAAGCCGCGCCCGGATCGAAAAACACCGGGCGACGGGACGATGCAACATCCTGCGCGGCGAGCGCCGAAGATGTCGGCCGGATGTCGATTTCCTGTCCGGCGCTCGTGCGCGCCACAATGCGCCGGCGCTCGCCATAGAAGGCGACGTCGACGATCTCGACCGCAAGCTCGGCATTGTTCGGCGAGCGCTCCAGGCGAAACGCTTCCGGCCTGATCATCAGCCTGGTTTTCTGTCCGGGGGCGAAACTGCCATTGGCATTTATGCCGGAGACAAGCGCGCCGTCGGCGAGGCGGATGGTGGAAGCGCCGCCCACCGTTTCCAGATGCTCGGCGGCGAGGAAATTCGAGTTGCCGATGAAGCCGGCGACGAAATCGGTGGCCGGCCGTAGATAAAGGTCCTCGCCTGTGCCGATCTGCTCGATACGGCCATCGCGAAACAGCGCGATGCGGTCCGACAGATGCAGCGCTTCTTCCTGGTCGTGCGTGACGTAAAGGATGGTGACGCCGGTCTCGCGATGGATGCGGCGGATTTCGGCCTGGATCTCCTCGCGCAGCTTCTTGTCCAGCGCCGACAGCGGCTCGTCCATCAGCAGGATCGGCGGATCGTAGGCCAGCGCGCGGGCGAGTGCGACGCGCTGCTGCTGGCCGCCTGAGAGCGCCGTGGGCAGGCGCTCGGCGAAGCTTTCCAGCCGCACCAGCGACAGCATGTCGGCGACCTTGCGCTTGACCTCGGTGTCGGGCCGGCGGCGGACGCGGAGCGGGAAGGCGACGTTTTCGGCGACGCTCAGATGCGGGAACAGCGTGTAGCGCTGGAAGACCATGCCGATGTTGCGCTTGTGCGAAGGCACCGACAGCAACGACTTGCCTTGCAGCCGCACGTCGCCGGAGGTCGGATCCTGGAAGCCGGCGATGGCGTAGAGCGTCGTCGATTTGCCCGAGCCCGACGGTCCGAGGAAGGTCAGGAACTCGCCCTTGGGAATATCCAGCGTCACATCGTGAACGGCGGTGAAGGCACCGAATGCCTTGCGCAATTTGCGGATCGAGAGAAAGGGTTGGGTCATGTCTGCAGCTTTCGACGCAAGAGTGCCGTCACGATCATCAGGGCCAGCGTGAGCCCAACCAGCAGGCTGGAAGCGGCGGCGATCACGGGCGTGAGGTCCGAGCGGAGGCTCCCCCAGATCTTGACCGGCAATGTCTGCAAGGTTGGGCTCGCCATGAAGATCGCCACGACCACCTCATCCCAGGAGGCCAGGAAGGAAAAGATCGCGGCGGAGAAGATGCCGATGCGGATCGACGGCAGAGTGATGCGGAGCTTGGCCTGAAGCGGGCTCGCGCCGCAGACGATTGCGGCGTCCTCGATCGACTTGTCGAAGCCTTCGAGCGCGGTGGCGATCGGGATGATGGCGAAGGGCAGCGCAAGCACGGTGTGGGCGACGACGAAGCCGACGGTCGTGCCGCCAAGCCCAAGCCTCAGGAAGAAGGCATAGATGGCGATGGCGAAGACGACGACCGGCAGGACCATCGGCGTGAGCAGCAGTCCACGCAGGATCTCGCGGCCGCGGAACTGGCCGCGCACCAGCGCGAAGGAGGCGAGCAGACCGATGGCAACGGCGAGGATTGCGGTCATCGTGGCGATGCGGGCGCTGGTCAGCGCTGCCTCGATCCAGGACGGATCGGCAAACAGCTCCTGATACCATTTCAGCGTCCAGCCGGGTGGCGGGAAGGCCAGCCAGCGCGACGAGCCGAAGGAGAGCAGGACGATGAAGACCACCGGCAGCAGCAGGAAGGCCGCGACCAGTGCCGTGAAGGCGAGCAGTGCTGCCTTCAGCCAGCCGAGGCGATCATAGTCGAGCAGCATCTCAGGCGCCTCCCGTCGTGCGTCTGGCGCCGACAAGGCGCAGCTGCAGCGCATAGAGCGCCATGGTGACGACGAGCAGGATGAAGGCGGCAGCGCTGCCCAGCCCCCAGTTGAGCAGCGACTGGATCATCTGCGCGATCATTTCGGCGAGCATCATGTTCGACGTGCCGCCGAGCAGCGCCGGCGTGACGAAATAGCCGAGCGACATGACGAAGACCATCAGCCCGCCGGCGGCGATGCCGGGAAGCGAGAGCGGCAAAAGGATGCGGCGGAAGGCGGCAAGCGGGCTGGCACCACAAAGCGCGGCGGCGCGCAAAGTCATCGGGTCGATGGCGCGCAAGGTGCCGACCAGCGGCAGGATCATGAAGGGCAGCATGATGTAGACCATGCCGATGGTGACGCCGGTGAGGTTGTTGATGAGTGGCAGCGGCTGGTCGATGATGCCGGCGCCCATCAGCGCCCGATTGATGACGCCGGTGCGCTGCAACAGCACCATCCAGGCATAGGTGCGGGTCAACAGGTTCGTCCACATCGACAGAATGATGATGCCGAACAGGATCGAGGTGAGCGCCGGCGGCATGATCGCCAGCATCCAGGCGACCGGGAAGGCGACGAGCACGGTGACGATGGTGACGACGAAGGCGACGAGGAAGGTGTTGAAGAACACGCGAGCGTACGTGCCGTCGCCCAGCAGCGCCGCATAATTCTGCAGCCCGAGGGCGGGGTCGGTGACGCTGCGCAGTAAAAGCGCCAGCACCGGCACGACGAAGAAAAGTCCGATCAGGATCAATGCCGGAAGCAGGCCGCCGAGGCCTGCCGGTATCCGAGGGGTTGCGATCCCTTGCTGTGCTTCCACCGACATGGCGGTAATCCCGGATTGCGGGTCGGGACGGCGAGCGCCGCCCCGATCCTCGTCAGGAGGAGACGCGCCTCACTTCGCCTGCCAGGCGTACCAGCGCGTGGCGATCTCGTCGCGATGCTCGGCCCAGTAGTTCATGTCGAGGTTGATCTGACCGTCGACATGGGCGTCGGGCAAGCCCTTGACCACGTCGGCGGGCATCTCCGCCTTGGCCTTGGTGTTGATCGGCGCGTAGCCGCTTGCTTCGGCGAATTTCGCCTGACCGGTCGGGCTGGTCGCCGCAGCGAGGAACTTCATCGCCGCGTCCTTGTTCTTGGCGCCCTTCGGCACGACAAGCACATCGGCTGCGGTGAGGTTCTGGTTCCAGGAGACGCCGACATCGGCGCCGTCCTTCTCCAGTGCGAAGACGCGGCCGTTCCAGAGCTGGCCGAAGGCAGCTTCGCCCGACGCAATCAACTGCTGCGACTCCGCGCCGCCGCCCCACCAGACGATGTCCGACTTGATGGTGTCGAGCTTCTTGAAAGCGCGGTCGAGGTCGAGCGGATAGAGCTTGTCGGCCGGAACGCCGTCGGCGAGCAGCGCGATCTCGATCACGCCCGGCGCCGACCATTTGTAGAAGGTGCGCTTTCCCGGAAATTTCTTGGTGTCGAACATGTCGGCCCAGCCTGCCGGCTCGCCGGAGACGGCGCCCTTGTTCCAGGCGAGCACGAAGGAATAGTAGAAGCTGCCGACGGCATTCTCATTGCTGAAGCGCGGGTCGAGATCGGCCTTCGGCACGACGGCGAAGTCGATCGGTTCGAGCAGGCCGTCCTTGGCCGCCTTGATGGCGAAATCCATCTCGACGTCGACGACGTCCCAGGTGACGTTCTTGGCGTCGACCATGGCCTTCAGCTTGCCGTAGTCGGTCGGCCCGTCCTGCAGCACCTTGATACCGGACGAAGCGGCGAAGGGTTCGGCCCAGGACTTGGTCTGGGCTTCCTGCGTCGTTCCGCCCCAGCTGGTAAACACCATCTCATCGGCCTTCGCGGCCGTGGTCACTATCAGCCCGGCAAGGATGCCGGCGAAAATCAGTTTCATCTCGTTCTCCTCTGATTGGTTTGTGCCGTTTCTTGTTCTTGTCAGTCCAACCTTCGTCTTCAGCGCATGACGAAGGGATCGGGGATCGGGTCGTCCGAGGTGCGGATCCACACCGATTTCGAGCGCGTGTAATCGCGGATGGCGTCGAGGCCGCCTTCGCGACCGAGGCCGGAAAGGCCATAGCCGCCGAAGGGCACCAGCGGCGAGACGGCACGGTAGGTGTTGACCCAGACCACGCCGGCATGGATGCCGCGCGCCATGCGATGCGCCTTGGCGAGATTCGAGGTGAAGACGCCGGAAGCGAGCCCAAAGGGCGTGTCGTTGGCCAAAGCCAGCGCGTCGGTCTCGGCCTCGAAGGCGAGTACGCTCAGCACCGGGCCGAACAGCTCTTCGCGCACGCAGGCGAGGGCCTGGTCCTGCGCCTCGATGATGGTCGGTGCGTAGTAGTATCCGTCGGTCTTGTCCTGCGGCCGGGCTCCACCGGTGACCAGTCGCCCACCCGCTGCGATGCTCTCCGCAACGATCGTCTCGATTCGCTCTCGCTGACGCACGGTCGCCAGCGGACCCATCTCGGTTGCGGGGTCCTGCGGATCGCCGATGACGATGGCTTCAGCCTTGCGCTTGAGCCGCGCGAGGAAATCGTCCTTGACCGAACGCTCGACCAAAAGCCGCGAGCCGGCAACGCAGCTCTGGCCGGTGGCGGCGAAGATACCGGCGACGACGGCATTGGCGGCGCTGTCGAGATCGGCGTCGGCGAAGACGACGACCGGGCTTTTGCCGCCGAGCTCCAGCGTCGTATAGGCGAGGTTCTCGGCCGTGTTGGCGACGATCCGCCGGGCGGTCGAGGGACCGCCGGTGAAGGCGACGCGGGCGACGAGCGGATGGCTGGTCAGGCGATGCCCGCAATCATGGCCGAAGCCGGTGATGATGTTGACAGGGCCGGCTGGAAAGCCGGCTTCGCTAACCAACTCGGCGAAGGCGAGCAGCGGCGCCGGGCCATCCTCGGAGGCCTTGAGCACGACGGTGCAGCCGGCGGCCAGCGCCGGGCCGAGCTTCACCGCCGACAGGAAAAGCTGCGAGTTCCACGGCACGACAGCGGCGACGACGCCGATCGGCTCGGGCCGAACCGTCACTTCCATGTCGGCCTTGTCGATCGGGATGAAGGCGCCTTCGTGCTTGTCGGCCAGCCCGCCATAATAGCGGTAGTAGTCGCCGACATAGGCGATCTGGGCGCGCGTCTCGCGGATGATCTTGCCAGTGTCGCGCGTTTCCAGCTCGGCCAGCCGGCCGGCATTGGCGGCGACGAGATCGCCGAGTCTCACCAAAAGCTTGCCGCGCGCCGTCGCGGTCATCGCGGCCCAGGGGCCCGAGCGCAGCGCCCGGTGCGCGGCTTCGACGGCGCGGTCGGTATCGGCAACGGAAGCGGCCGGCATCGTCGCCCAGGGCTTGCCCGTGGACGGATCGATGCTGTCGAAGCTGGAGGCGGCTTCGACGAACTGGCCGTCTATGTAGTTCCTGAAGGCGATATTGGTCATCGCGACCCTGCCTCCTGGAAGGCCGGCATCACCTTGTCGATGAACAGCTGCAGCGATTTCTTCTTGCGCTCATGCGTAAGCCCGCTGTCGATCCAGATCGAGTATTGGTCGTAACCCTGCGCCTCGTAGGTCTTCAGCCTGGCGATCACCTCGTCGGCCTGGCCGATGACGAGGTTCTCCCGGATCTTGTCGGGCGCGTATTGCGGCATGGCCGCGATCTCGTCCTCGGTCAGCGGCTCCAGCACGCCCTGGCGCACCGGCTTCTTGTTCTGGAACCAGGCGCCGAACTGGCAGTAGAACTGCGACAGGTCCCGCGTCAGGCGGTCGGCGTCGGCGGCGTCCTCGGCCACGAAAGTATGCATCAGGAGCATGATCTCCGGCCGTGGGATGTCCGGATGGGCCTGGCAGGCGGCATTGAAACGCTCCATCAGGCTCGCGACCTCGCCATCGCCCGAGGCAAGCGGCGTGACCTGGACCTGGCATGCGTTGGCCACCGCGAAGTCGTGCGAATTCGGGTCACGCGCCGCTACCCAGATCGGCGGGTAGGGTCTTTGCAACGGCTTGGGCGAGGAGGTCGTCGGCGGAAACTGCCAGAACTCGCCGGTATGCTCGTAGTCGCCATCCCAGAGGCCGCGGATCGCCGGGATGATCTCGCGCATGCGCTGGCCGGCGCCCCAGGCATCCAGCCCCGGGAAGACGCGCTGGTATTCATAGCTGTAGGCGCCGCGCGCGATGCCGAGGTCCAGCCTGCCGCCGGTGATGACATCGGCCATCGCCGCCTCGCCGGCGAGTTTGATCGGATGCCAGAAGGGCGCGATGATCGTGCCGGTGCCGAGACGGATGGTTTTCGTCTTGGCGGCGAGATAGGCGATGTTGATGAACGGGTTCGGCGAGATGGTGAATTCCATCCCGTGATGCTCGCCGATCCAGGCGGCCTCGAAGCCGGCCTGCTCCGCCAGCAGGACGAGTTCTTCCAGTTCCGCCAGCAGTTCGGAATGCGGCTTGCCGAGATCCGTACGCTCCATGTGGACGAAAAGCGAAAATTTCATCGATCTCACCGCTGGCCGGAATGGATTGGGCCGGAATGGATTGGCGCCGACGGCGCGGGCTTGGCGAGCGGCCGGACCTCGCCTTCGACCTCGTTGCCGATATAGACGCCGAACGTGTCTTCGGCCCGCTCGCGCGCATAGCGGGCGAGCATCGAGCGGACAGCCGGGTCGGCGATCTTCAATTCGGCGATTCGTTCGATCTCGACAAAGCGGATCTGGCCGTCGCCTGAGGCAGGGGCGTCCACCGTTCCGCGATAATAGACATGCGTGCGCGAGGCGTCCGTCGCGTCGTCCCATACCGCATAGAGGAAGCCGAGCTCGGCATCGATCGCCTTGGCGGCAAGTTTTCCCCTGAGGCTGCGTGGTTCGTTCGCAGCGCCCAGACCGTGCCCGGCCGGCAATTGGTATGACCCCGCGGCGGTCTCGAAGAAGAGCACGCGACCTTCGTTCTCCAGGATGGCGCCGACCTCAGTTCCGGGCGGAGCCGCCGCCGCAAGCGCTTCCTGGCTGAGGCCGGGCGTGACATAGGCGCCGCGGCAGTAGCCGAGAGGCTGGGCGCCGTTATGGGTGAAGTCATGGACGCGGCCGATGAGGATCGAATGGTCGCCGGCATCGACCAGCTGTTCCATGGCGCAATCGAATACCGCGACCGAACCCTCGATCAGCGGATTGCCGGTCTGTCCGGACTGCCATGCCACGGATGCGAACTTGTCCGCGGCCTTCGAGGCGAAGATGCCGGACGCGGCCTTCTGGGCTTCCGCCAGGATGTTGATGGCAAAGCCTCTCGAAGTCGAGAAGGCCTGATGCCCCAGCGCCTTCTTGGCGATGCAGACCAGCACCAGCGGCGGCTCGAGCGAGACGGAGGTGAAGGAGTTAGCGGTGAAGCCGCGCGGATCGCCGGCCTCGTCGACCGTGGTGACGATGGTGACGCCGGTGAGGAAGGAGCCCAGCGCGCGCCGGAATTCCATGGCATCGAATGCGGGACCGGACTCGGTCCTTTCGTTCGCCACTCCATCGAGAAACTCGGTGATGTGCTGAGTCACTTCCTTTGGCGAAGCGATTGTCATCATGTGCTTTTCGCCGTTCAGCACCAGGCATTGACCCAAAGGCGCCAGCCGCGCCATCGCAGCCGACATGGCAGGCGTGGAGTTGCGATCTTCCGATCCGGTCATGAACAGCGAGGGCGTCGCGAGGTCGGCCAGCCGATCAGCGTGCGCGGTGTCGGCATTGGCAAATAGGCGGTAGGTGCGAGCATAGCCCTCGGCATCGACGCTTTCGAGCGCGGTCCGCGCCGTCGCGGCCGCGTCGGAAAGAGCCGGCGGAATCGGATTGCCGAACCAGCGCGCGATCGTCGCGGCGATGGCCGACGGATCGCCGGGGCCGCCAAGCGCTGCCGCCCGTTCGCGCACCGCCTGCGCCAGTTCAGGCGGGCGTCGGAAGACGGCATTGAGGCAGACGAGGGAGCCAACACGCGACGGGTGGCGCAGCGCGATCTCCTGCGCGACCAGCGCGCCCATGGAATGGCCAACGACCGCGACGCGCTCGAGGCCGAGATGATCGAGCAGACCGATCGCCTGGTCGGCGAAATCGGAGAGCTCGGCGTTCTGCGGCGGCAGCGGCGAGGCGCCGTGGCCGAGCATATCGATGGCAACCAGGTCGAAGCGATCCCGCATCAATTCGATCTGCGGCTGCCAGATCGCGGCATCCATGCCGACGCCATGGATAAACAGGACCGGCCCGCCGGAGCCGGCGCGGATGAAGCCGCTGCCGTCGGGTGCCTTGCCGCGGACCAATGCGCCGGCGTCAGCCATGCAGGTCTCCGAGTTCCTTCAGATCCTGGTAGCGGTCGCCGATGCGGTGATGCGGGCGGCCGCCGATCGAGGCGCCGAGCGCCACGACCAGCTCGTCTGGAGCCGGGGCGTCGCCGATCTGGAAATGCACGGTGAGATAGTGAGAGCGGCGGCCTTCGTCGCTCTTGTCCATCAGCGGGATCATGATCGGTGTGTTCGGGCCGCCGCGCAGATTGGTGAAGGCGAGGTAGGTCTTGGCGCCGACGGCGCGGCGATAATGATTGCCGAAATGCAGCGTGTGGATCAGCGCCGACGCATGCTCGACTTCGCCCGACGTACCGCAGAGGGCGGCCTTGCCGTAGCCTTCGATCGCTTCGCCGGAACCAGCGATACCGATGATCTCATTGGTCAGCGTTTCGCCAAGCACCGGCGCAAAGGCGCGGATCTCGGGCGAGAGATCCTCGGTGAAGCCGCGGCCGGCCCAGGGGTTGGCGAGCACCGCGGCCACACCGATCAGGCGTAACGGCCTTGGCGCCGCCTTGCCGCCCTCGATCAGCGTGTTCTCGGTATAGGTCACGATCTTGCGGATGGCCGGCTGCATGCAATTCCTCGGGATGGAGCCGCTCGCGGCCGCATCAATTTTTGTATCGTCTTATGGTATACCATGCTATGGAGTGCCGCGTGCCTTGTCAACCGGTCATGGAATCTGTTTTTGTGACGAGGTAAGCGCCTCGCCGTTTCGGGGAAACGGCGAACCGCTCCAACTCTTTGTTTTGACGCAATTCCGGACGGAAAACCGCTTCGCACTTTTCCTGGAATTGCTCTGAGGATTCGGGAAAAATGGCTGACGACACGCTTCGCATCGACCGCTCCGCCAAGACGTTGAGGACGCTGGCGCTGGAGCGTATGCGCGAAGCGATCATGGATTTCCATTTCCAGCCCGGCGAAAGGCTGGTCGAGCGGCCGTTATGCGACCAGCTCGGGGTCAGCCGCTCGGTGGTGCGCGAGGTGTTGCGGCAGCTGGAGACCGAAGGCCTGGTGCAGATGATACCCGGGCACGGACCGGCCGTCGCAAAACCCGATCTCGGCCGGACCGACGAGATCTACGAGTTGCGCGCGCTGCTGGAAGGCATCGCGGCGAAGGCGTGCGCCACATCGGCCACCGACGATCAGATCGCGCTGCTCGATGCGGCGCTGGCGAAGCTGCTCGATGCGTGGGCGTCGGGCGTGCCGGCCGAGGTGATGCGGGCGACGGGGAGCTTCTACGAGGTGCTGTTCGAAGCGGCCGACAAGCGCATCGCCTGGGAGATCGTCACCGGCCTCAATGTCCGCATCAACCAGCTGCGCTCGATGACGATCCTGTCGCAGAACCGCCGCGAGCCGGCGATCGCCGAAATGCACGCGATCATGGATGCGATCCGCTCGCGCAAGCCGGAGGCGGCGGAGGCCGCGGCCCGGCGGCATGTGGAGACGGCCTGGCAAATCGCGCGCGACGCGCTTCGGCTGGGTTCGCTTTAGACGGCTTGTTCGAGCTCAATTCCGGTCGACCGGCTTGGAGCGCATGCGCGAGACCGTTTCTCGCTCGGCGCGCTTGGAGCGCAGCGGCGGGAGGCCGCGGTCGACGAGGTCCATGTCCTCCAGCACCATGTCGCCCATGCGCTTGAAGGCGATGTCGAGGGCACCGGCGCGGTGCGCCGAACGCAGGAAGCCGGGGAGGGCACGGACAGGATGGTCCCTGGCCAGCGGCTCTTCGGGAAAGACGTCGCTTGCGGCGACGATATGGCCGCTCTTCACAGCCGCCATCAATGCGGCGAAATCGACGACGCCGGCGCGGCTGAGCAGGATGAAGGCGGCGCCCTTGCGCATCTTGGCGAATGAGTCCGCGCCGAGGAAACCCTGGTTCTCGCTGGTGACGGAAGCGACGACGAAGACGAAGTCGCTTTGCGACAACACCTCATCCAGCGAGGCCGGCTCGACGCCGTTGTCGATCAGGATCGATGGCGGCAGCCACGGATCGTAGACCCTGATGCGGGTGCGAAAGCCGGTCAGCAGGCGGTTGAGCGCGCGGCCGAGATCGCCGAAGCCGATGATGCCGACATCGGCGCCGGAGAGGAGCCGCGCGGTCTGGTTGCCGTCGCCGCCCCACAGCTCCTTGCCTTGCCGGAAGGCGAGGTCGGCATCGACGATGTTGCGCGCAAGGTTCAGCGCCATGGCGAGGCCAAGCTCGGCGACCGGCTCGGCAAAGACCAGCCCGGTGGTGACGACATGGATGCCGCGCGCGAACAGCGTCTCATAGGGCATGTTGTTGAGGAGATTGGTCTCGACGTTGAAGATGCAGCGCAGCGCCTTCAGCTTCTCCAGCGTCTCGGCTGAAATCGGCGGCTGGCCGATGATGTAGCGTGCCTCGGCCAGTGTCTCGGCGGGCAGGGCGGAAACGCCGTCCGGCGTGGTCTCCACGATGCGATAGTTCTTGCGCAGCCGCGCCAGCTGCGGCGGCGTGAAGATCAGGTCGAGCGTGCGCGGTTCGGGCGCGCTGATGACCAGCGGCAAGGCTTTGTCGGACATGGTTTCCTCCCGGGGCGCGATTGGATCGCGTCAATCTGACATCTCAAGTCTTACTCTCGATGAAACGATTTACAACTGCGAAAAATCGATTTACCGTTTGGATTAGTGGGGCAGCACGCGGCTGCCTGCCCTCGGGAGGAGGTCAATGGCGCATCAGGGAGCCCAGCAGCGGCGTCCGTCGATCCACGACGTGGCAAGCCATGCCGGCGTGTCCGCGGCCACCGTCTCCAAGGTGCTGGCCGGCGTCACGACCGTGAGGCCGGAAAACGCGCAGCGTGTCTTCGATGCGGTCGAGCGTCTGGGCTATCGCGTCGATCCGCTTGCGTCGGACATGCGCAGGGCCAAGCGCCGCATCATCGGTGCCATCATGCCGGAATTCGAAAGCGAGTTCTTCGGCCAGATGGTCACCGAGCTGGAGGGGCTTGCCGAGCAGCGCGGCTACACGCTGGTCGCGGCGTCGAGCCGTGAATCCGAGGCGCGCGAGAAGGAAATCCTCGCCCGCATGCATGACTGGCGCGTTGCCGGCGTCGTGCTGGCGCCGGTGCGCAACGAGCACGGCCCGGCCGCAGCCTTCATGAAGGCCAACGGCATGACCGGCGTGCTGATCGACCGCGTGCTCTCCGACGACGCCTTCGATACGGTCTCCGCCGACAGCGCGGCCGCCAGCGCCGAGGTGGCGCGGATGCTGGTCGGCAAGGGCCACAGCCATATCCTGGTCATCGGCCTTGCCGAGCAGGCGGCAACCGTGCGCGCCCGCCTCGAGGGTTTTCGCGCCCAGGCGCTGGCGCTCAACCCGTCGGTGCGCATCGACGTCATCACCGCGGAAGTCAGCGTCGAGCCACTCAGATCCTCGCTTCGCGATTACTTTGCCAGAGGCGAGCGGCCGACCGCCGTTTATTCGCTGCTTTTGAAAGGCACGCTTGTCGCGCTGTCCGAATTCCGCCGGCGCGGCTGGCATTGCCCGAACGATATCTCGCTGGTCGGCTTCGACGACGCGGAATGGATGCAAGTGACATGGCCGGCGATCGCCGCCGTGGTGCAGCCGGTGCGCCAGATCGCCAGCGAGGCGATGAACCTTCTGTTTCGAAGGGTCGAGGGTGCGGCGGGGCCACCCACGGCGCGCCTCGAGCCCTGCCAGGTGTTGATGCGGGAATCCGTTGGCTCGCCAGGCAGCGGTCCGCATTCCGGGGGAGGAGACCGACAACAGCCCCCATTGTCGTGAACGGTAGCATGCGCCGGCCCTGGCCGAGGCATCCGGCGCCAAGGATCAAACGGAGGATAGAATGACATCGCATTTCCTAAAGATAAATCGATTTACCCTTGCCGTGGGCGTCGCGCTGGCGTTCTCCGCCGCCGGCGCCGCCAAAGCCGAGGACGGCGAATATGGCGTGCTGATGAAGACGCTGGCCAACCCGTTCTGGGGCGCGATGGCGCAGGGCGTCGCGGACGGCGCCAAGGAAGCCGGCGTGAAATATTTCCAGCAGGCGGCCGAGAGCGACCAGGCGGCCGAGCCGCAGCTCAACCTGTGCAACACCATGCTCGAGCGCAAGCCGGTAGCGATGATCACCGCCGCGATCAACTCGACCAACCTTCTGCCTTGCCTGAAGTCGGCGCAGGACGCCGGCATCAAGATCGTCGACCTCGACAACAATCTCGACCAGGCGGTGCTCGACAAGGAAGGCGTCAAGGTCACCTTCCACATCGGTTCCGACAACATCGCCGCCGGCGCGCAGGGCGCCGAATACCTCGCCAAAAAGCTCGGCAAGGATGCCAAGGGTCCAGTGCTGGTCATCGAGGGCCTCTCCGGCAACATCACCGGGGAGAAGCGCGCCAAGGGCTTTGCCGACAAGCTGAAGGAACTGGCGCCCGGCCTTGAAATCGTCGCCTCGCTGCCGGGCGACTGGGATCGCGGCAAGGCTGCTTCCATCGCCACCGACACGCTGACCGCGCATCCCGACCTCGTCGCCATCTTCTGCGCCAATGACGGCATGGCGCTCGGCGCGGTCGAGTCGGTCTATGCGGCCGGCAAAGGCCCACAGGTGACAATCATCGGCGTCGATGGCAATTCGGACGCGGTGAAGTCGATCAAGGAAGGCCGCCTCAATGCCTCCGTGGCGCAGCTTCCTTATCTCGTCGGCAAGCAGGCGGTGGAAAACGTCAAGAAGGCGCTGGCCGGCGAGAAGGTCGAGGACAGCATCGCCGTGCCGACGCTGGTGCTGACCAAGGACGTGATCGACGCCGGCAAGGAGCCGATGCTGCAATATGTGAAGTAAGTAGGAAATAGGCAGTAGGCAGTAGGGGAAGTAAGCGGTTCGTGCCGCTCGGATCGCTCTCATATTTTCCCTACTGCCCAAGCCCTATTGCCTACTGCCTTACTGCCCTCTCTTAAGGTGCAAAGACATGGCTTCTGAACAGCCCGGCTTCTGGGCTCGGGTGCAGCGCGCATCCGTCGAAAGGCTCCACATCAGGCTGGAGTCGCTGGTGGTGCTTCTGGCGCTGAGCACGGCGATGGCGCTCTTGTCGCCCTATTTCCTGTCGCTCAGCAATTTCCTCAACATCCTTTTGGCGACCTCGACGATCGGCGTGCTGGCGATCGCCGCCACTTTCGTCATCGGCTCGGGCGGGCTCGATCTGTCGCTCGGCTCGGTGATGGGCTTGGCCGGCGTCGCGGGAGCCTTCATGGCGGTCAATCTCGGCTGGCCGTCGGTGCTGGCGGTGATCGCCTGCATCCTTGCCGGCGCGATCGCCGGCTACGTCAACGGGCAACTGGTCACCCGTGCCTTCGTGCCGGCCTTCATCGTCACGCTCGGCATGTTGGGCCTGGCACGCGGTCTGGCGCTGGTCATCTCGCAGGGCAGGGCGATCTATGGCCTGCCGCCCGAGATCGTCTATATCGGGCAGGGCCGGCCGTTCGGCGTCCCGATGCCGGTGATCATCCTGGTGCTCACCGCGATCGTCGCGCATGCCGTGCTTGCCTACACGCGCTTCGGCCGCCACACGCTGGCGCTGGGCGACAGCGAGGGCGCGGCGCGCGCGGCCGGCATCCGCGTCGAGCATCACCGCCGCATCATCTACACGCTGTCCGGCGCGCTCGCCGGTCTTGCCGGCCTGCTCTTCACCGCACGCGTCAACGCTGGCGATCCGACCGCCGGCATCAATTACGAGCTCACCGCGATCACGGCGGCGATCATCGGCGGCACCAATCTGTTCGGCGGCCGCGCCTCGATCCTCGGCACCATGATCGGCGCTCTGATCATGGGCGTGCTGCAGAACGGGCTGACGCTGCTTGCGGTGCAATCCTACTACCAGCAGATGGCGATCGGCGCGGTGCTGATCCTGGCCGTGTTCATTGACCAGTACCAGGTGCGGAAGGAGTCACGCGTATGACCCTGCTTTCGCTTCGCGGCATCCGCAAGAGTTTCGGCGCGGTCGACGTGCTGCATGGCGTCGACCTTTCGGTCGCGGCCGGCGAGGTGGTCGGGCTGGTCGGCGACAACGGCGCCGGCAAGTCGACGCTGATGAAGACCATCACCGGCATTTACCGCGCCGACGCCGGCTCGATCAAGTTCGACAGCAAGGACATCCTGGCGCTGGATCCCGGCCAACGCCGTCGCCTCGGCATCGAGATGATCTATCAGGATCTTTCTTTGGCCAAGCAACAGGACGTCGCCTCGAACATCTTCCTTGGACGCGAGCCGACCAAAAGGCTGTTCGGCCTTTTCCCCGGCTTCGTCGACAAGGGTGAAATGGATCGCCAGGCCGCCAGGATGATCGAGCGTCTAGGCGCGCATCTGCCGTCGATAAACCGGTCGGTCGGTTCGTTCTCCGGCGGCCAGCAGCAGACGGTGGCGATCGCGCGTGCGCTCACCTTCAACCCGAAGCTCGTCATCATGGACGAGCCGACCGCGGCACTCGCCGTGCGCG
This sequence comes from Mesorhizobium sp. CNPSo 4661, assembly GCF_057784215.1. Lineage (NCBI taxonomy): Bacteria > Pseudomonadati > Pseudomonadota > Alphaproteobacteria > Hyphomicrobiales > Phyllobacteriaceae > Mesorhizobium > Mesorhizobium sp. CNPSo 4661. Next base: position 156,950 of record NZ_JBWGIO010000014.1, read on the forward strand.
AGGTGCAGAGCGTGCTCGACCTCATCCGGCGGCTGCGCTCGGAAGGCATCGCCGTCATCCTGATCTCGCACCGGCTGAACGACGTGCTGTCGGTCACCGACCGCATCGTCGTGCTGCGGCACGGCAGGGCGGATGCCGATCTCGTAACCGCCAACACCAACATGAACGAAGTCGTCAGCCGCATCGTCGGCGGCGGCGACATTGCCGCAGCGGCGGCGCATGAGCAACGAGGCTGACATGAACACCTTCGGACTGCATACTTTCGCCATCGCTCCGGTCTGGGACCTCGCCCGCATCGAGCCGCAGATGGACCGGCTGAAGGAGCTCGGCATCGGGCTGATGGAGATCCCGCTGCTCAGGCCCGAGGAGATCGACACCAAGCGCACGCGGGGCTTCGCCAACCATTATGGCGTGCAGCTCATCCCCTCGCTCGGCCTGCCACGCGCGCTCGACGTGGTCGAGCGGCCGGACGAGGCGCTGGATTTCCTGCAGCCGGCCTTCAAGGTCTGCAACGAGGTGGGCGCCGAGGCGCTCGGCGGCGTCAGCTACGGCACGATCGGCAAGACCACCGGCCGGGCGCCGACGCGGCGCGAGATCGACGGCATGTGCCGCTTCCTCGAAAGGGCAGCGAAATCGGCGAAGTCACGCAGCCTCAAGCTCGGCATCGAGCCCTGCAACCGCTACGAGACGCATCTGATCAACCGCGGCATCGACGCGGCGCGCATCATCGAACGGGTGGGCGCCGATAACATCTTCATCCATCTCGACACCTACCACATGCATATTGAGGAGGAGAGCTTTGCTTCCGGCTTCGAGGCGGCGGCGCCTTATCTCGGCTATGTGCATGTCTCGGAAGCCAATCGCGGCGTGCCCGGGCGCGGCATGCTCAACTGGGCGGCCTGCATGAAGGCGATCGCCGACATCGGCTATCAGGGCGCGATCACGCTCGAAAGCATGAATCATGTCGATGTCGACATCGCCGGTGGGCTGGCCGTATGGCGCCCCGTGGCGGAAGATCCGCGCGACGTGATCGAGGTCGGCCTGCCGTTCCTGCGTGAGGAAGCGAGGAAGGCCGGGCTGACGCTCGGCTGAAGCAATTCCAGGAAAAGTGCGCAGCGGTTTTCCGGCCGGAATTGCGTGGGACAATCCTTACTTGCCCTGCCGGCGCGCCAGCCATTTGCGGCGCGCCTCCTGCTGCTCGGCAAGCTCGGCCTCGTCCCAGTAGCCGATGAGCACGCCGGAGCCGACGATCGGATCGAAATGCGCGATCTTGTCGTCGATCTCGGTCAGCCATTCGTCGGGTACGGTGATGCGGTTGTTGGGCAGCGCCAGCCAGCGCATCAGCGCTTTCCTCAGCCTTTCGATATCGGCGGCCGACGCCGGGTCGCGGCCGAGGTCGCGCAACTCGCCCGGATCGTTCCGCAAGTCGAAGAACATCGGCTCCACGCCTTCGCCATGGACGAGTTTGAAGCGGCCGTCGGTGATCATGTAGAGCTTGCAGTTCGAGACCGGCATGGCGAGCTTCAGCCGCGCGGCATCGCCGCTGTAGTCATACTCGCTGACGGCATGGTCGCGCAGGCTTTTGCGTTCGCCCGACGTGAGCGGCAGCAGCGATCGCCCTTCGAGGATATGCGGCTTGGCCTTGCCGCCGAAATAATCGAGGAAAGTCGGGGCAAGGTCGATCATCTCGACCAGCGCGTCGGAGGTGGTTCCGCGCGTCGCGTCGGCTTCGGGGCGCGGATCGTAGACGATCATCGGCACCTTCGCTGCGACGTCGTGGAAGAGATATTTCTCGCCGAGCCAATGGTCGCCGAGATAGTCGCCATGGTCCGAGGTGAAGACGATCAAGGTGTTCTCGAACAGGCCGCGTTTCTCCATGAAGCCGAACAAATGGCCGAGCTGGTCGTCGATCTGCTTGATGAGGCCCATGTAGCAGGGGATGACGGTCTCGCGGACCTCGTCACGCGAGAAATTCCTGGAGTAGCGCTCCTGCTGGAAGGCCTCGAAAACCGGATTGGGCGAGGCGCGCTCCGCCTCGCTGCAGATTGGCGGCTGGATGTCGGCCTTGTCGTATAGGTCGTGATAGGGCGCCGGCACGATATAGGGCCAGTGCGGCTTGATGTAGGAAAGATGCGCGCACCAAGGCTCGCCCTTGGCCTCGGCGTCCTCGATGAAGCGCATGGCGCGGCGCGTCATGTAGGGCGTCTCTGAGTGTTCGTCCGGGACACGCGCCGCCTTGTCGGCATGGACAAGCAGCCAGCCGTTGAAGTTCTCGCCATTCTCGCCTTCGCCGGAATTCGCCCAATGCTCCCAGGGATTTTCGGCGTCGAAGCCGTGCTCGCGCAGATAGGTGTCGTAGACCGGATCGGGGTCGTAGCTGGTCGAGGGATGCAGGCCGTCATCGCGCTCGAACGGCTCGAAGCCGCATTCGGCGACCCGCACGCCGATGATGGAGTGCTTGGCGATGCCGAGCCGCTCCATGCCTTCCTCGTCGGCTCTCATATGCGTTTTGCCGATGAGCGCGGTGCGCACGCCAACCTCGCGCAGATGATCGCCCAGCGTCGGCTCGCCGACCCTGAGCGGCACGCCATTATGTGTCGAGCCGTGCGAGCGGACATAACGGCCGGTATAGGCGCTCATGCGCGAGGGGCCGCATACCGTCGACTGCACATAGGCATTGGTGAAGCGCACGCCGCGGCTGGCGAGCCGGTCGATGTTCGGCGTCTTCAGGCTCGCATGTCCGGCGCAGCCCAGATAATCGAACCGCAGCTGGTCGCACATGATGAAAAGGACGTTGCGTTTGGAGGTCATTGTTATCCGTCTGAGTGGCTCTCGGACGGATGGTAATGCCAGAACGGCGAGCACTTTTCCAACTGCTTGGCGATGGTCCGAAGGGATGGCTCCCTCAGAATGGATAGTGCTGTCCCGGATCCTCGATCGTCACCCAGCGCAGATCGGTGAATTCGGCGATCGAGGCCTTGCCGCCGAAGCGGCCGTAGCCCGAGCCCTTGACGCCGCCGAAGGGCATCTGCGCCTCGTCGCCGACGGTCGGGCCGTTGATGTGGCAGATGCCGGCCTGGATGCGCGCCGCAATGGCCATGGCGCGACGGATGTCGCGGCTGAAGACGGCGGAGGACAGGCCGTATTCGGTGTCGTTGGCAACGCGCACCGCTTCGTCCTCGCCTTTCACGCGAATGACCGGCTTCACCGGGCCGAAGGACTCTTCCGCATAGACGCGCATGGCGGGCGTCACGTGATCGAGCAGCGTGGCTTCCACGACCGTGCCGGCACGCTTGCCGCCGGCCGCAAGCTTTGCGCCCTTGGCGGTCGCGTCGGCGATCAGCTCTTCCATCTTGTCCGCCGCCTGGCTGCTGATCAGCGAGCCCAGCACGACATGACCGCGCGGGTCGCCGACCGGAAGTTTCGAGGCACGCGCGGCGAGCTTGGCGACGAATTCGTCGGCGATCTTTTCGTCGACGATGAGACGCTCGGTCGACATGCAGATCTGCCCCTGATGCATGAAGGCGCCGAAAGTCGCGGCATTGACCGCCGCGTCGATGTCGGCGTCGTCCAGCACGACGAGCGGGGCCTTGCCGCCGAGCTCGAGCAGCGCGGGCTTGAGGTGCCGTCCGGAGAGCTCGGCGATGATGCGGCCGACCTTGGTCGAGCCGGTGAAGTTGATGCGCTTCACGGCCGGATGCGCGATCAGCGCCTCGACGATTGCCGCCGCGTCCTTCGGGTCGTTGGTGACGACATTGACCACGCCCTTGGGCAGGCCGGCCTCGACCAGCACCTGGCCGATCAGGCGATGCGTGCCGGGGCACATTTCGGAGGCCTTCAACACCACCGTGTTGCCGCAGGCGAGCGGCATGGCCAGCGCACGCGTGCCGAGGATGACCGGCGCATTCCAGGGCGCGATGCCGAGGCAGACGCCGGCGGGCTGGCGGATCGCCATGGCGAGCGTGCCGGGCTTATCGGACGGAATGACCTCGCCGGAAATCTGCGTGGTCATCGCAGCCGCCTCGCGCAGCATGTTCGACGCCAGCATGACGTTGAAGCCGGCCCAGGGGCCGGTGGCGCCGGTCTCTTCCATCATCAGCTTGGTGAACTCGCCGACTTTTGAAGCCATCACATCGGCCGCCTTCAAGAGCAGCGCTCGGCGTTCGCCAGGCCCGGTCTTCGACCAGGTATCGAAGGCAGCGGCCGCGGCATCGGCGGCCGCGTTGGCGTCGGCGATGCTTGCGGCGGCGGCGCGCGTCGCGAGCTTGCCGGTGAACGGGTCAAGGCGTTCGTAGGAGGCTTTGCCGGTCGCCGCCCGCTCGTCGCCGTCGATCAGAAGTCCGATGTCCATGGTCACTCCCTCGCTCGCGATCGAGCGTTGCAGATTGTCTCAGAAGCCGAGCACTTCGGCGTTTATAGATGCTTCGAGGCCGCCGTCGACAGGCACGTTGGCGCCATTGATCCAGCGCGCGCCGTCGGAGCACAGGAACAGCACCACCGGCGCAATGTCGCCCGATGTGCCGGCGCGACCGACCCGCGCGATATCGCTGTCGACGCGGGCATCGCCAAGCACGGAGCGGAATTGTTTGAGGATCGGCGTCTCGACCGGGCCTGGGCTGACCGCGTTGACGCGGATGCCACGGCTCTTGAACAGCTCCTGATGCGCGGCGCGGAAGGTCCAAAGAAGCAGCAGTTCCTTCGACACCGGATAGCCTTCCTCGTTCTTCACCGCATGGTCGGCGATCACCTTGGCGACGTCGGGAAAGCCTTCGATGCCGACCATCGAGGCGGCGCGGTTCAGATTGGCGCGCCAGCCGAAGCCGGCGATCGAGGCGACGTTGACGATGGCGCCACCTTCGCGAAGCCTTGGCGCCAGCGCCTCGGAAAGCGCGCGCAGGCCGTAGAAGTTGACGGCGAGCGTCGGCGCCGCACCGGTGTTGCCGGAGAGGCCGGCGACGTTGCAGAGAGCGTCGAGGCGCTGCGGCAGCCGCGCGACGAGATCGTCGACACCGGCCTTGGACGAGATGTCGGCCTTGACGAAGATGCCTTGATGTTCAGCCGGCTCGCGCAAATCGACGCCGATCACGTCGGCGCCGAGCTGGCCCGCCAACTCCGCGGTGCGCGCGCCGATGCCCGAAGCGACGCCGGTAATGAGGATCGTTTTGCCGAACAGGATGCTCATGCCTTCTCCCGAGAATTGGTGGTCTGTAGCGGCGAAGCAATCTCGCCGGTCGGATTTGATGCGCCGGCGGGAAGCCTGACGCGGTAGCCGACGGACAGCAGTCGCCAGCCGAAGCGTTCTTCCAGCGTGCCCCAGAAACCGCGCGGTAAAAACAGCGAGAAGACCAGCGCCGTGGCGCCGAGCCCGATCAGGTACCAGACGCCGGTGCCGCCGAACCAGGTTTCGATGAGGAAGAACAGCAGCGCGCCGAGGATGGCGCCTTCGAAGGTGCCGATACCGCCGACCAGCACCATGAAGATCATGTAGGCGGTCCACTGCACGCTGAAATAGGTTTTTGGCTGGAAGGTGATCGAGGTCGCCAGCCACAGCGCGCCGGCGACACCGATGCCGAAGGCGGCAAGCACGAAGAGCAGCCGCTTGGTGCCGGTGACGCGCACGCCGACGGAGGCCGCCGCATCCTCATTGTCGCGGATGGCGCGGATGGCGGCGCCGGTGCTGCCGCGCAGCAGGCCAAACAGGATGGCAAGCAGCGCGGTCATTGAGGCCAGCGCCAGCCAGTAGATCGTCAGCCTGCGTGTCGAAGCATCGTAGACGTTGAGCGAGATCAGCGACGTGCCGGTCTCGCCCTGGATCAGCCGATCCAGATTGACAAGGAGGTGGGTGAGCGCCGCGATCACCCACATGCCGATGGCGAATTCGCCGTTCCTCAGGCGCAGCATGAACAGCGAAATCGGCCAGGAAACGGCGCCGACGATGACCGCCGAGACGAACAGCGAGACGAACGGGTTGAGCCCGGCATCGGCGAGCCGGATGGCGAAATAGGCGCCGAGGCCGAAGAACACCTGCTGGCCGACCGAGACCAGTCCGCCGAAGCCTGCAAGTGCGTTCCACATCGCGGCGAGGATCACATAGATGAACAGCGCCGTCATGCGGTCGACGGCGCCGGCGGAAAGGAACTGCGGCGCGATGGCTAAAAGCAGGATGATGGCAACGACGCCGATGCCTGCGATGCGCGAGGCGGCGGTGCCGCGCTCGATGACGGGGGAGGTGGCGCTCATGACGCCTTCCCCGTGGAGATGCGCAGCAACCCGCGCAGGCCGAGGCCGGAGGTGTAGAGGCGGATGAACAGAACGATCAGGAAAGCGACATGGCCGCCGATGAGAAAACCTTGCGGATGTATCTTGGCGCCGAGCGTCTGGGCGAGCGCCAGCACGATGCCGCCGATCAGCGTGCCCCAGAGTGAGCCGGCGCCGCCGATGACGGCCGCCTCGAAGGCGAACAGAAGTTGCGTGGCGCCGGCATAGGGGTCGAAGGTGGCGCGCATGCCGAGGAAGGCGCCGGCGAGACCGACCGTGACCATGGCGATCGCCGCGGCGATGGCGTTGGCGCGGCGCGCATCGACACCGACAAGGCCGGCGGTGTCAGGGTCTTCCGAAGTTGCACGGATCGAGCGGCCGAGCCCGGTTCGGGTGAGGAACAGCTGCAGCCCGCCAAGCAGGACGACGGCGGCGACGAAGATGATCACCGCCAGCTTGCCGACATAGATGCTGCCCGGCCATTCCCAGGAATCATAGGACAGGCTGCCTATGAAGGGCGCCAGCGAGCGCGTGTCGGCGCCGAACTGCTCGAACAGCACATTGTCGATGACGATCGCGAGGCCGAAGGTGGTGAGGATCGGCAGCAACGCGCCGCCACGCGCGCTGCGCTCGAGCAGGAAGCGCTGCAATGCCCAGCCGATCGCAGCCATCAGCGGCAACACAATGGCGAGGCCGTAGAAGGGCGGGATGTGGAAGCGCGAGGCGAGCAGCCATAGCGCGAAAGCCGACAGCACGGCGAGGCTGCCATGCGCAAGGTTGATGATGCGCATCACCGAGAACATGAAGGACAGGCCGCAGGCGATCAGCGCGTAATAGCCGCCGAGCAGGATCCCCTGGACGATCTGGTTCATCATGCCGGCACGCCTCCGGCGCCTTTCCGGTGCAGGCCGAAATAGGCTTTTGTCACCTCGTCGCGCGAGACGGTCTTGCTGTCGCCGGCAAGCGCGATCCTGCCCTCCAGCATGCAGATGACCTTGTTGGACACGGAGAGCGCGCGGTTGAGGTCCTGCTCCACGAGGACGATCGTCGTGCCGGAGCTGATCAGACCCTGCAGCGAAGCATAGACGCGATCGACGACCAGCGGCGACAGGCCGAGCGAGACTTCGTCGAGCAGGAGCAGGTCGGGGTTGCTCATCAGCGCGCGGCCGATCGCGGTCGCCTGCTGCTCGCCGCCCGAAAGATGTCCGGCCTTGGCGTGGCGGCGCGGCTTGAGGTTGGGGAAGGTTTCGAGCACGCGCTCGACGCTCCACTCGCCGGGACGACCGGCGCTGCGGCCAAGCAGGAGGTTCTCCTCGACCGTCATCTGCACGAAGAGCCGCCGGCCTTCCGGCACCAGGGCTACGCCCTTGCGGACACGTTCATGCGAAGGCACGCCGGAAAGGTCGGCGCCGTCGAAGACCACTCGGCCCGAGGCTGCCTGGTGCGCGCCCGCGATTGCGCGAAGCAAGGTCGTCTTGCCTGCGCCGTTGGCGCCGACCAGCGCCAGCGTCTCGCCGCGTTCGACGCTGAAGCTGACGCCGCGCACCGCCTGCAGCAGGCCGTGGCGGACAACCAGATCCTCGACCGATAGCAGGCTCATTTCGGGCCTCCGCCGAGATAGGCGCTGATCACATGCGGGTCGGCCATCACCGCCTGCGGCTCGCCGTCGGCGATGATCTTTCCGGCATCCATGCAGATCAGACGCTCGGCCACCTGCAAAAGGATGTGGACGATGTGCTCGATCCAGACGATGCCTATTCTGCGGCGGCGCAATTCGCGGATGGTCTCGACGAGTTCACCTGCCTCGCCGTCGGTCAGGCCGCCGCCGATCTCATCCAGCAGAAGCAGGCTCGGTTTTGCGGCGAGCGAGCGCGCCAGCTCCAGCCGTTTGCGGTCGAGCAGGCCGAGCGTCTCGGCGCGCCGGTTGGCGACGCCAAGCATACCGCACAGCTTCAGCGAGCCGAGCGCTTCCTCATAGGCCTCGTCGCGGCCGAGCCCGGCGCCGTGCGAGGCGGCGACGAAGACATTCTCGAAAGCGGTCATGCCGCCGAAGGGTTTCGGCACCTGATGGGTGCGAACCAGACCCAGCCGGCATCGCCGCGTTGCCGGCAACGCGGTCACGTCATCGCCCTTGAAGGCAATCGTTCCCGCACTTGGCGGATAGGCGCCGGAGAGCACGCTGAGCAGCGTCGTCTTGCCGGCGCCGTTCGGGCCGACGATGCCGACCGCCTCTTCGGCACCCATGGCGAAGTCGATGTCGTCCAGCACCACAAGCGCGCCGAAGCGCTTGTGGATGCCGGCGGCGCTGAGGATCGCACCGTTGGGCATGGCGTTCACGATGCGGTCCCTCGAAAGATCAACCGTTATAGGGCTGGAGCTTGGCCCCGACCGGCACTTTCGGGTCGGTGGCGTTCTCGGTCACGACATAGTCCAGCGGGAATTTCGAGCCTTCCTTGGCGGCGACCCACTGCGTGCCGATGATCGGGCCGGGCGAGACGTTGGCGACCGGGCCGCTGGTGAAGTCGACCTTGCCAATCATCGTCTCGGTCTTCAGCGTGCTGAGCGCCTTGGCAACTGCAGCCTTGTCCTTGGCGTTGGCGCTTGCCTTCAGGGCTTCGAAGCCGGCATCGAGCAGCGACATCGAGGCGCCGAGCTGCTGCGTCCATTGCTTGCCGCTTGCCGCCTCGTAGCCGTCCGCAAGCTCCGTGCCGGAGACCCCGGTCAGCGGCGACTTGTAGGGGAACGCCTTGTGCCAATAGGCGGCGCTCGAAATCTTCATGCCGAGGTCGCCGAGCGCCTCGATATCCGATGGGAACAGGCCGGTCTTGGCGACCTGGGCGATCTTGATCTGCCTTGTCAGGCCTTGTTGCGCGGCCTGGCGCCAGAAGGCGGCGAAGTCGGGCGGGATCGGGAAGGAGTTGAAGATCTCGACGCCTTCCTGCTTGAACAGCGCGATCTGCGAGGAATAGTCCGTGGTGCCGGTCTCGTAGGCGCCGGGATCGACGATGGTGAAACCCTGCTTGGCGAGCAATGGCGCCAGATGGGCGCGGATGGCGTTGCCGTCGGCGTCGTTGGGATACATGACGCCGACCTTCTTGTTGGTCTCGATCAGGTTCCACTGCGAGATATAGGCCTTGAAGAACTCCTCGACGCCGAAGCCGAAATGATAGGTCCATTTGAACGGCGAGGGCTGGCCCGGCTTGGCGCCGCGGCCGAAATACCAGGCCTCCCAGGGCATGACGGTGGAGAGGCAAGGCACGCCGGCCGCCTCGCAGGCGTCCGCCACCGGATTGATCACCTCAGGCGTGGAGACGGCGAGCATCAGGTCGATAGCCTGGTTGTTGATCAGGTCCTTGGCGAGCTGGCCGGCGCGGGACGGATCCGACTGGGTGTCCTGGTCGAGGATATCGACGCTGTATTTCTTGCCGCCAAGCTCGATGCCGTTGGCCAGGGCCTTGCGGGCGAGATCGAGCACGTAGCCGTCGGTCTCGCCGAAGCCGGCGAGCGGGCCGGTGCGCGGGCTGACGAAGCCGACCTTGAGCGTGTCGGCGGCTTGCGCGAAGGCCCTGCCGCGGCCGAATGCCAGCGCCGCGCCGCCGGCCACCGAAGTGGCGATGAACTGGCGCCGTGAAATGCCCGACAGGGCGGGTTTGCTGCCGATACTATGAGACATCTGCTCCTCCCTCAGTTGCCGTTCGACACGACGGCAAACGGGTCTTCCGTTTGCTGCGGACGGCACGGCTTTCGATCCTCCGATGCCACATTGCACTAGCGGTTTGGTTCGGTAAAATGATATTTTACGGTGTTTCATTAACCTCTGGGTTAGTGGAACTCGAGCCGATACGCCGATCGTCAAGCGTGGTGCCGTGCTGCCTCGCGGATCGTCTGCAACAGGATGGTGAAGGCGGGCGAGGGTGCGGTGTCGGTGCGCATGGTCAAGCCCACCGGTCCCTTGGTCTCCGCCGTATCCACCGGCAAGGCGACGAAGGCGCCGCTGGCGATCTCGTTGGCGACGACGCCGGCCGAGATGATCCATACCGCATTGCTCTGGCGCATGAAGGAGCGGCCGAAGGAATCGGAAACCGTTTCGATTTCCGTGGCCGGCGCGGTCATGCCATTGGTGATGAAGAGCCGGTCGACGAAAGGCCGGATGACGGATTCCCGCGTCGGCATCAGGACGGGAAACTCGTCGAGCCGGGCGAAGACGTCGGCGTCCGGCTCGGCCAGGGGATGCCCGGCGCGCACCACGAACAACACCTGCTCCGAATAGAGATGCTCGAAGAAGAAGCCGGTCATGTGCTCCGGCGCCGCGAGGCGGCCGACGACCAGGTCGAGCGCGCCGATGCGCAGTTGTTCGAGCAGCACGGCATTTTCGCCGGTGACGATCTTGAGCGCGGCCCCGGTGTTTTCCTCGAGGAACAGGCTCATGGCGAGCGGCATGACGCGCGCCGAAACGGTCGGCAGCGCGCCGATGCGGATCGGGTCGCGATTGAGGGCGCCGTCCTGGCGCACGGAATCGACGCCGCGCTTCAGCGCCGATATCGCCGAACCGGCGTGCCCGAGGAAGATCTCGCCGAGACGCGTGACGCGGATACCGCGCCCGTCGCGCTCGACCACCGCGACGCCGAGTGCTTCTTCCAGTTCGCGCAAGGTCTTGGTTACGGCCGGCGCGCTGACATTCAGGAAGTCGGCCGCGCGCGCCACGCTGCCTTGCCGCGCGACTTCGAGAAACGCCTGCAGGTGGCGGAAGCGGATCCGGCTTTCGGCCATGGTTCGATAACCTCAGAGTTAATGAAACGCCGCAAAATATCATTTTACCGAACCAAACCGCTCGTGCAATGTGGGTTTGGAGGATAGAAATCGTGCCATTCGTCAGCATAGGCGGCGTCGCGCTGCATTACCGCCATATCGAGGCAGCCGGCACGTCGCGTCCGATCATCTTCATCAATTCGCTGGGCACCGACTTCCGCATCTGGGACGACGTCGTCGCGGAACTGACCGGCGAAATGCCGATGCTCGTCTACGACAAGCGCGGCCATGGGCTGTCGGATATCGGCGGCGGCGTACGCTCTATCGACGACCATGTTGACGATCTGGTCGCCCTCATCGACCATTTCGGCTTCGACAAGGTCGTGCTCCTCGGCCTGTCCGTCGGCGGCATGATTGCGCAGCGGCTCTATACCCGCCACCCCAAATGCGTAGAGGCGCTGATCCTCAGCGACACGGCACATAAGATCGGCACCGCCGAAAGCTGGAACACGCGCATCGCGACCGTCGAGCGCGACGGCATCGAGGCGATCGCCGAAGGCATCATGAAAGTGTGGTTCACGCCGGAGTTCCATGCCAGGCGTTCGGCGGATCTGGCCGGCTGCTGCAACATGCTCACCAGGCAGGCTCTGCCTGGTTACATCGGTACCTGCATGGCAGTCCGCGATGCCGATTTCACCGACAGCGCGCGACGCATTGCGGTGCCGACGCTTTGCATGGTCGGCGACCAGGACGGTTCGACGCCGCCGGATCTTGTCCGCTCGCTGGCCGGACTGATCCCCGGCGCGCGTTTCGAAGTGATCCGCAATGCCGCGCATATCCCGTGCATCGAGCAGCCCGCAGCGCTCGTCACGTTGATCCGCGATTTCGTCGCCTCGTTGCCTGGGGGAAAGTCTGCTCATGGATGATGTCACGAAGAACCGCTACCGGACCGGTCTCGAGGTCCGCCGCGCCGTGCTCGGCGATCCGCATGTCGACCGCGCCGAGGACGCCGCGACCGATTTCGACCGGCCGTTCCAGCAGTTGATCACCGAAGCCGCCTGGGGAACGGTGTGGGCGCGGCCCGGCTGGTCGAAGCGCGAGCGCTCGATTGTGACGCTGGCGCTGCTTGCGGCGCTCGGCCATGACGAGGAAGTGGCCATGCATGTGCGCGCCACCGCCAATACGGGCGCATCGCGCGACGACATCTGCGAGGCCTTCCTGCATGTCGCGATCTATGCCGGCGTGCCGGCCGCCAACCGCGCCTTCAAGATCGCCAAGCAGGTGTTCGCGCAGATGGACGGAGCCGCCCATGGCTGAGCCCGGCTCCAACCGCGCGCCGGAAACCGGCGCCTTCTTCCAGCGCGACCGCCAGTGGCATCCGCCGGCGTTCACGCCGAACTACAAGAGCTCGGTGCTGCGCTCGCCGCAGAAAGCGCTTTTGTCGTTCGACAACACGCTGTCGGAATTGACCGGCCCGGTGTTCGGGCACGCGATGCTGGGCGAGCTCGACAACGACCTGATCCATAATTTCGCCAAGCGCGGCGAGAGCGCCATCGGCGAGCGCATCATCGTCCATGGACGCGTGCTCGACGAGCGCGGCAAGGGTGTGCCCGGCGTGCTGCTCGAATTCTGGCAGGCCAATGCCGGCGGCCGCTACCGTCACAAGAAGGACGGCTATCTGGCACCCCTCGATCCGAATTTCGGCGGCTGCGGCCGCGCGATCACCGGCGAGGATGGCGGCTACGCCTTTCGCACCGTCAGGCCCGGGCCGTATCCCTGGCCGAACGGGCCGAACGACTGGCGGCCGGCGCATATCCATTTTTCGGTGTTCGGCCACGGCTTCGCGCAGCGACTGATCACGCAGATGTATTTCGAGGGCGATCCGCTGATCTGGCGTTGTCCGATCGTCGGCGGCATTTCCAACAAGGCCGCGATCGAAGCGCTGATCGCCGCGCTCGACATGAACTCTACCATCCCGATGGACGCGCTCGCCTACAAGTTCGACATCGTGCTGCGCGGGCGCCGCTCGACGCTGTTCGAGAACCGGCCGGAGGGCAATTGATGGCGCAGTCGCTCGACCGGCTGAAGGAGAGCCCTTCGCAGACCGCCGGACCCTATGTGCATATCGGGCTGACGCCCAATTTCTGCGGCATCGGCGGCGTCTATGCGAGCGATCTCGGTTCGACCATGGTCAATGGCGAGACCAGGGGCGAGCGCATCGAACTCCGCATCCGCGTGCTCGACGGCACCGGCACGCCGCTGAAGGATGCGCTGGTCGAGATCTGGCAGGCGGATGCCGAAGGCCTCTACAATTCGCCGACGGAATTGCGCGGCGCCGCCGATCCGAACTTCCAGGGATGGGGCCGGCAGCCGACCGACATGGAAACGGGCGTCTGCCTGTTCAAAACGATCAAGCCGGGCCGGGTGCCGTTCCGCGACGGGCGGCTGATGGCGCCGCATATCACGCTGTGGATCGTGGCGCGCGGCATCAATATCGGCCTGAACACCAGGCTCTATTTCTCCGACGAGGAGAAGGCCAATGCCGAGGACCCGATCCTTGCGCGCATCGAGCATCGCCTGCGCGTGGCGACGCTGATCGCCGAACGCCAGGGCGACACTTACGTCTTCGACATTCATCTGCAGGGCGAAAAGGAGACGGTCTTCTTCGACAGCTGACCGTGGCGGCCATGACCGTTTCGCCCTTCGATCACCCGCTGCTATCCGGCCTGCTCGGCGACGAGGAGGCGGCCAAGCATTTTTCCGTCGAAGCCGACATAGGCGCCATGCTCCATTTCGAGCGGGCGGTGGCCGAGGCGGAAGCCGAGCACGGCGCGATCCCCAGCAATGCGGCGGCGGCGATCGTCAGGGCGCTGGCGGCGTTCCGGCCGGACACGGCGAAGCTGCGCGCCGGCGTCGCCATGGATGGCGTCGTGGTGCCGGAACTGGTGCGCCAGGTTAAAGCCGCTGTCGGCGCGCCGCACGATGCATATGTGCATTTCGGCGCCACCAGCCAGGATGTGATCGATACGTCGCTGGTCTTGCGCCTGCGGCAGGTCGTCGACCATATCGGCCTGTTGCTTGGCGAGAACGTCGTTCGCCTCGCCGGTCTTGAGCTGGAGTTTGGAAATCGTGAACTCATGGCGATGACGCGCATGCAGCCGGCAATTCCAATAACAGTACGCGATCGGATCGTTTCGTGGCGGGCGCCACTCGAACGTCACCAGGAACGCTTGAAAGAGCTCTCCGGCCGGCTGCTGGTGCTGCAGTTCGGCGGTGCAGCGGGAACGCTGGAAAAGCTCGGCGACAAGGCCGCCACCGTGCGCGCCGCTCTTGCCGCGAAGCTCGGTCTTGGCGATGCGCCGCAATGGCATAGCCAGCGCGACGCGCTCGCCGAGCTCGCCGGCTGGCTATCGCTGGTGACCGGCGGCCTCGGCAAGTTCGGGCAGGACGTTGCGCTGATGGCGCAGACGGGCTCCGACATCAGACTGTCCGGTGGCGGCGGCTCGTCGGCGATGCCGCACAAGCAGAATCCGGTGAAGGCGGAAGCCCTGGTGGCGCTGGCGCGCTTCAATGCCGTCCAGCTCTCCGGCATGCACAACGCGCTGGTGCACGAGCAGGAGCGTTCGGGCGCGGCCTGGACGCTGGAATGGCTCCTCCTGCCACAAATGGTCGTGGCGACCGCGGCCGCGCTCAGGCTTGCCGCCGAGTTGGCCGCGCAGATCGAGAGCCTCGGGCGCTAACGCATGTCGCCCAAAAGTGCGCAGCGGTTTTGGGAGAACGACATGTGTAAAGGGATCTGATGCGCACGAAGGTCGCTATCATTGGGTCCGGACCGTCCGGTCTGCTGCTCGGCCAGTTGCTCGCCACCATTGGCGTCGAGACGATCATCCTCGAACGGTCCAGCCGGGAACATGTGCTCGGCCGGGTACGAGCGGGCGTGCTGGAGCAGGGCACGGTCGACCTTCTCGGCGAAGCGGGCGCGGCGGACAGGCTGCATGCCCAGGGCCTGCCGCATGAAGGCATCTCGCTCGCCTTCGACGGCCGCGCGCATCGCATCGACATGACGGCGCTCACCGGCGGCAAGCATGTCACCGTCTACGGCCAGACCGAGGTGACGCTGGATCTGATGCAGAAGCGCGAAGCAGCGGGTCTCCTGACCGTCTTCGAAACGTCGAATGTCGCGCTGCATGATTTCGGCGGCGCGTCGCCCTTCGTGACCTACGACAAGGACGGGCTCACGCATCGCATCGATTGCGACTTCATCGCCGGTTGCGACGGCTACCACGGCGTCAGCCGCCGCTCGGTGCCGGAAAGCGCGTTGAAGACGTTCGAGCGGCACTATCCGTTTGGATGGCTGGGCGTGCTGGCCGAAGTGCCGCCGGCCGACCACGAGCTGGTCTATGCCAATCACGAGCGCGGTTTTGCGCTCTGCTCGATGCGCTCGCCACAGCGCAGCCGCTACTATGTGCAGGTTCCGGCCGACGAACGCGTCGAGGCCTGGTCGGACGACCGCTTCTGGGACGAGTTGCGCGGGCGCCTGCCGCCGCAGATAGCGGCCGCCGTCACCATCGGGCCATCCTTCGAGAAGTCGATCGCGCCGCTGCGCTCCTTCGTTGCCGAGCCGATGCGCTTCGGCCGGCTGTTCCTGGTCGGCGACGCCGCCCATATCGTGCCGCCGACTGGCGCGAAGGGCCTCAACCTCGCTGCCAGCGACGTGCGCTATCTGTTTGCCGGACTTCGTGAATTCTATAACGGGAAATCAGAGGCTGGGCTCGACGCTTATTCGTCCAAGGCGCTGGCGCGCGTGTGGAAAGCGGTGCGCTTTTCCTGGTGGATGACGACGATGCTGCACCGTTTTCCGGAGACGGGCGAGTTCGGCCAACGCATCCAGGAAGCCGAGCTCGACTATCTCGTGCATTCACAAGCTGCATCGACCGCTCTGGCCGAAAATTACGTCGGTCTTCCTTACTGATCAGCCGCCGCGCTCAGACGCGTTCGAGCGCGATGGCGATGCCCTGGCCAACGCCGATGCACATGGTGGCCAAAGCCAGCTTGCCGCCGCGCTCGCGCAGCTCGAGCGCCGCCGTGCCGGTGATGCGCGCGCCGGACATGCCGAGCGGATGACCGAGCGCGATCGCGCCGCCATTGGGGTTCACATGCTCCGCCTTCTCGGAAATTCCGAGTTGGCGGAGCACGGCAATGCCCTGGGAGGCGAAGGCTTCGTTCAATTCGATGACGTCGAATTGTTCGGGCGTCAGGCCGAGGCGGGCGCAAAGCTTCATGGTAGCCGGCGCCGGGCCGATGCCCATGATGCGCGGCGCCACGCCGGCGACGGCGCCGCCGAGGATACGGGCGATCGGCGTCAGCCCATGCTTCTTCGCCGCTGCTTCGGATGCGATGATGAGGGCGGCCGCGCCGTCATTGACGCCGGAAGCATTGCCGGCGGTCACCGTGCCGCCCTGGCGGAACGGCGTTGGCAGTTTGGCCAGCGCCTCTATGGTGGTGCCGGCGCGGGGATGCTCGTCCTTCGAGACGACGATCGCGTCACCCTTTCTCTGCGGGATGGTCACCGGCGTGATCTCTTTCGCCAGCCGGCCATTTTCTTGCGCGGCCACCGCCTTGTCCTGGCTGCGTACGGCGAAGGCGTCCTGGTCGGCCCGGCTGACGGAAAAATCCTCGGCGACGTTCTCGCCGGTCTCCGGCATGGAATCGACGCCATACTGCTTCTTCATCAGCGGGTTGACGAAACGCCAGCCGATGGTGGTGTCGTAGATCTCGGCATTGCGTGAGAAGGCGGTGTCGGCCTTCGGCACGACGAAGGGCGCGCGGCTCATCGATTCCACGCCACCGGCAATCATCAGCTCGGCCTCGCCTGCTTTGATGGCGCGCGCGGCGATGGTGGCGGCATCCATGCCAGAACCGCACAGGCGGTTGACGGTCGAGCCGGGAATGTCCTGCGGCAGGCCGGCAAGCAGCAGCGCCATGCGCGCGACGTTGCGGTTGTCCTCGCCGGCCTGGTTGGCGCAGCCATAGACGACGTCATCGATGGCCGCCCAGTCGACGCTGGAATTGCGCTCGACCAGCGCCTTCAACGGAATCGCGCCGAGATCGTCGGCGCGGACGGAGGACAGAGAACCGCTGAAGCGGCCGATGGGCGTGCGGATGTAATCGCAGATGAAGGCCTCAGTCATTTATGCAGCTTTCCCTTTGGCGGTCCCTTGATGCGCCGCCTTGGTGCGGGCCTGCAGGTCGCGCAATGTCTTCAGCTCGAGTTCCGTCGGCGCCGGCGTCTCGTCAAGGGCCTCCGCGAATTTTACGACCCAGCCACAAGTCTCCTGCACCTGCTCACGCGTGACGCCGGGATGCAGCGACACCACCGTAAATTCCTTGGTCACCGGGTCGGGCTTCCAGATGGCGAGGTCGGTGATCAGCAAGGTCGGGCCGGCCGTGTCGATACCGAGGCGCTTGCGGTGATCGCCGCCGTCGCCATGGCCGAAGGAGGTGAAGAAGTCGATCTTCTCGACCATGCCGCGCTTCGACTGTGCCATGGTGATGTAGACCTGCCTCGACGAGGTGGCGATCTCCGGCGCGCCGCCGCCGCCGGGCAGGCGGGTCTTGGGATGCGCATAGTCGCCGATGACGGTGGTGTTTATGTTGCCGAATCTGTCGAGCTGTGCGGCGCCCAGGAAGCCGATCGAGATGCGGCCGCCCTGCAGCCAGTAGCGGAACATCTCCGGCACGGCGACGGTGGTGACCGCCGTCTCGCACAATTCGCCGTCGCCGATCGACAGCGGCAACACGTCGGGCGCGGTGCCGATGGTGCCGCTCTCGTAGATCAGCGTGATGTCGGGCGCATGCGTCAGCCGCGCGACGTTGCAGGCGGCCGACGGCGCGCCGATGCCGACGAAGCAGACATCGTCGCTTTTCAGCGCGCGGCTGGCGGCGATCGTCATCATCTCGTTCGGGGTGAAGCCCATATCCTTCGCGTCGCTCATGCGGCCTTCCTCAGATGCTCGACGCGGCCGGCAAAGTCGTCGGCGCTGCTCTCGATGACGTTCTTCCGGATCCACGCCTGGAAGCGGTCGCGGTCGGCGGCGATCTCGTCCCATTCCAGATAGGCGGCGTTGTCGCGCTCGTAATAGCCATGCGTGTAAGAGGGGTGCGAGCCGCCGGGCACGACCGAAATCGCCGCGATCGTCCAGTTCGGCAACACGGTGAGGTTGGGGTGGAGGTCGTCGAAATTGTCGACCACGTCCTCGACCGTCACCACGGCGCGCCTTGCGGCAAGAACGGCCTCCTTCTGGATGCCGATGATGCCTTCGACCAGCACATTGCCTTTCCGGTCCGCCTTCTGCGCGTGGATGAAGGTGACGTCGGGCCGGATCGCCGGAACGGCGGCAAGCACTTCGCCGGTGAAGGGGCAGGTCACGGATTTGATGTTCGGATTGACCGCGGCGAGACCGGCGCCGCGATAGCCGCGAAACACCGCGCAGGGCAGGCCGGCGGCGCCCGCCTCGTAGGCATTGGCCATGCCGGCGTGGCTGTGCTCCTCGACCTCGATGGCGCGCGGAAAGCCGTTCTCGATAGCGTCGCGGGCGCGCCTGAGCAGGCCGACGCCCGGATTGCCGACATAGGAGAAGACGACCTTCTTCGCCATGCCCATGCCGATCATCTGGTCGTAGATCAGGTCGGGCGTCATGCGGATCAGCGTCAGCTCACGAAAGCCCTGGCGGATCGCCTCATGCGCGGCGGCGGTCGGGATCAGATGCGTGAAGCCCTCGAAAGCGACCGTATCGCCGTCATGCAGATTCTCCGCGACCGCCTCTTTCAGCGGCAGGAACTTCACCATCCTTAGGCTCCGTGGTGCAAAAGTTCGTATTGCGAACATGTGTTTTATATGGGATACTTTTAGCTCCAATCTTTGCATAGAGTCAACGCCGGCCTGGAGACGTTCGTGGAAGAGGAATCCATTTCACGCGACCATGTCGGTTCGCTGGAACGCGGCCTGGCGGTGATGGAAATCCTCGCGCGCCATCCGGCCGGCATGACGCTGACCGAGATGGCCGAGGAGGCGGATCTCACCCGCGCGGGAGCCCGGCGCTTTCTGCTGACATTGGTAGCCACGGGCTATGCGACGCAATCCGGCCGGCTGTTTTCGCTGTCGCCGCGCTTGCTGACTGTCGCGCGGACATGGCTTGGCGGCGCTTCGCTCTGGACCTTCGCGGCGCCCATCATGCGCGAGGTGGCGGGGAAATTCGACGAAGCCTGCAATGCGGCCGTGCTGTCGGGCGAGGATGTCGTCTATGTCGCGCGCATCCCTGGACGGCGCATCCTGAGCGTCGCGCTCGATGTCGGCACGCGGCTGCCGGCCTACTGCACCTCGATGGGGCGGGTGCTGCTTTCCGGCCTGTCGGCGGATGAGTTGAAGACCTTCCTTGCCGAGGCGGCCATCAAGCGGCGGACGCCGAAGACGATCACCGGCCGCGCCGCACTCGGCAAGGCCATCGACAGGGCGAGGGCGGATGGCTTCGCCATCGTCGACGAGGAGCTGGAGCTTGGCCTGCGCTCGATTGCGGTGCCGATCGTCGATCGCGCCGGGCGCACCGTCGCGGCCATCAACGTCTCGACGCAGTCGGCGCGTTTCTCGGTCGAGGCGATGGAGCGCGACATCCTGCCGGTGCTGCGGCAGGCCAGGCAGCGCGTCGAGGAATTCTTCTTCGTTTGACGACCAGCCGATGTTTGACAGGCAGCCGATCGTCGGGCCGAAGCCCGTTGACGCTTCATTTCAGATACGCTAATGAACAGGATTATACAGGTTCACTGAACAGGTATCGATATGGCCCGTCGCGCGATGCAGCTTACTCCCGGCACGGGCAAGCCCGAGCAGATCGCGACGGTTCTGGAGCATGAGATACGCTCCGGCCTGCTTGGCTTCGGCGACCGCCTGCAGAGCGAAAGCGAGCTCGTCCAGCGCTTCTCCGTCAGCCGCAACACGGTGCGCAAAGGGTTGGAAGAACTCTCCAGCCGGGGGCTCATCACCACCAAGGTCGGCATCGGCTCCTTCGTGACCTTCGACGGCATGCCGGTCGATGACGCGATCGGCTGGTCGCGCGCGCTTGCCAATGCGGGCGCCAATGCCGAGACCCGCACATTGCGGCTCGAGATCATCGAGGACGCGGAACTGGCGGCCAGGCTCGGCGTGGACAGCTCGTCCTTCATTGCCGTCGACCGCGCCCGCACCAATGCCAATGACGGCCACGCCATCTCGATCGAGCGCAGCCGCCTGCCGCTGTCGCCCGAATTGGAGGACATACCCCTGCGCGGCCTGCGCGAAGGCACGCTGCACCAGACGCTGCGCGGGGCAGGGCTGGTGCCCGACCACGGCGAGGAGTGGGTCGATATCGAGATGCTGAGCGCCGCCGACGCCGCGATCCTCGATTGCGCGCCCGGCACGCCGTTCCTGCGCACACGCCGCCTGACGCGCGCCGCCGACGGACGCGCGATCGAATTCGTCACCAGCCTGCTCAACCCGGCGCATTTCGCGCTTCACCTGGAGTTCTGAGCATGGCGGACGCTGCCTTGATCGATCGGGCCATGGGCGCGTTGATCGGCGGGGCGCTGGGCGATGCGCTGGGCATGCCGACGCAGCTTCTGTCGCCGGCCCGCATCGCAGAGGTCTACGGCCATGTCGAGGATTTCGTCGCGCCCGCCGCCGACCACCCGGTGTCGAAAGGACTGCCGGCCGGCGCGATCACCGACGACACCGAGCAAGCGCTGCTGCTTGGCCGCATCCTGGTCGAGTCCGGCGAGCGTTTCGACCATGCGCGCTGGGTCAACGCGCTGCTCGACTGGGAGCGCGACGTCAAGGCTCGCGGCAGCTACGACCTGCTCGGACCGTCGACCAAGCGCGCCATCGACGCCATCAACAGCGGCGTGCCGGCCGAGGAGGCTGGACGCAGCGGCGACACCAATGGCGCGGCAATGCGCATCGCGCCGGTCGGCATCATGATGCCGCCGGAGCCGCTCGATGCCCTGGTCGCCAAAGTCGCGGAAACGTGCCGGGCCACGCACAATACCTCGATCGCCATTGCCTCGGCCGTGGCAGTCGCCGCAGCTGTCAGCCTCGGTGTCTCGGGTGGCGACTGGCGCGCCGCTTCCGGCCATGCGGTCGCAGCCGCGAGACTTGGTGCTGCGCTCGGCCATTGGGTCACCGGCGGTGATATCGCCGCGCGCATTTTCTGGGCGCAGGCGCTCGTTCGGGGCAAGGCGGAGAAGGAAGCAATCAAGCTGATCGTCGACCTGATCGGCACGGGCGTCGCCAGCCAGGAATCTGTGCCGGCGGCATTCGCGGTGCTGGAGGTCGCGCAGGGCGATGCATGGCGGGCCGCCGTGATCGCGGCCAATCTCGGCGGCGACACCGACACGATCGGGGCGATTGCCGCCGGCATGGCCGGCGCCTGCTCCGGCCTGTCGAAGCTGCCGCGGGATCGCATCGCCCAACTGCATGGCATCGACATCGCGGATGTCCGCGCGCTGGCCGAGGATCTGGTCGCGGCGCGGACGGCCAAGACCGGTCCAGGCAAGGAGGACGCGGCGTGAGCGCACGGCTCGTCCATGTCGGCAGCGCGGTGGTCGACTATGTCTACCGCATCGACGCCTTGCCGGCGCCGGGCACGGAAAAAACCGCGACGAGCTATGCGCGGGTCGCCGGCGGCGGCTTCAACATGATGGTCGCGGCAAGCCGCACCGGCATGAAGGTGGTGTTCGGCGGCCAACTCGGCACCGGGCCGGACGGCGATTTCCTGCGTGCCGCCTTCGCGGCTGAAGGCATCGAGACGCTGACGCCGCCGTCGCCTTTCATGGACAGCGGCAATTGCGTCGCCATGATCAGCCGCGACGCCGAACGCACCTTCGTCTCCTGGCCGGGCGCCGAGAGCCGGTTGACGCTCGACATGATGAAGCCGGTCCAAGCCGTTCCGGGCGATTGGGTTTTCACGTCGGGCTATACGCTGAGCTATCCCGGCAGCCGCGACGCGCTCACCGACTGGATCGAGGCGCTGTCTGCCGGCATTCCCTTCGTCTTCGATCCGACTCCGGTGATCGCCGATATTCCGCGGCCGATCCTGGACAGGGTGCTGGCGCGCACGACCTGGCTGAGCTGCAACACCAACGAGGCCGCGGAGATTGCCGGCGCCGGCGATGCCCAGACCGTCGCCATCCGGTTGCTCACCGAGCATTGCCCCAGAGCCGAAGGCGTCGTCATCCGTGCCGGCGCGCATGGCTGCCTGGTGCGCATGGCCGACGGCGGCACCCGTACGGTGCCGGGGTTCAAGGTGGAGGCGGTCGACACCAATGGTGCCGGCGACACGCATATCGGGGCCTTCGTCAGCGCCTTGGCGCGCGGCATGTCGTCCTGCGAGGCGGCCCGCTATGCCAATGCGGCGGCGGCTCTTTCCGTCACCCGCCATGGCGGGTCCTCGGCGCCCACCGGCGAAGAAATCCAGGAATTCCTGAGCCATGGCGATCAAGCAACGACCGCGCCTGGCCAGGCGAAAGCGACTGCAACTTAACAAGCCCGTCAATCGGGCAAACAATGAGAGGAAAAGAACATGCGCATGCCCAGACTGACCGCTTTTCTGACGGCTACCGCCGTCTTCGTTTCCGCCTTCACGCTGGCAGCACAAGCCGCCGAGGAAGTGCACGTGCTCAACTGGAAAGGCTATGGCGCCGACGAGCCATGGGCGGTCGCCAATTTCGAGAAGGCGACCGGCTTCAAGGTGGTCAACGACTTCTTCAACTCCGAGCAGGAGATGCTGACCAAGATCCGGACCAATCCCGGCCTCTACGACGTCGTCATGATCAATGCCGCCTTCAACGACCAGGCGATGGCCGGCAAGCTGATCCAGCCGATCGATGTCTCGAAACTTTCCAACTATGCCGATATCGCCAAGGACAAGGCCAGCTCGCCGATGCTCAACCATGACGGCAAGGTCTATGGCGTGCCGTGGGTGTGGGGCCTGACGGCGCTGGCCATCAACGAGAAATCCTTCGACAAGCCGCCGACGAGCATCGCCGAGATGTGGGACCCGGCGCATAAGGGCCGCGTCATCATCCGCGACGACGCTGTCGAGGCGGTCCAGTTCGGCGCGCTGGCATCGGGGCAGAACATCAACGACATCAAGGATATGGACGCGGTCAAGGCGAAGCTCACCTCGCTGATGCCGCAGATCAAGACCTTCTGGAGCTCGGAGAACGACTGGAACCAGATGGTCGCCTCCAACCAGATCGACATCGGCACCTATTGGAGCGGCTCGGCCGACCGCGCAAAGACGCATTTCAAGCTGCCGGTCTCGCTGGTCATCCCGAAGGAAGGCTCGGTCGCCTGGCTCGACGCTTTCTCGATCCCCGTCGGTTCCAAGAACGTCGCCGGCGCCGAGGCCTTCATCAACTACATGATCGATCCGAAATTCTATGTCGAATGGGTCACCAAGGTCGGCGCGCCGGTCTCCGCCAACACCAAGGCGGTCGAGGCTCTCCCCGAGGACGCCTTCAACCGCAAGGTGATGGGCAGCCCGGACGTCGCCAAGCGCATCCAGTTCCAGGCGCCGGTCACCGACGAGCAGCGCGAGAAATACCTGGCGCTGTGGCAGGAGCTGAAGGTCAACGTGAAGTAACAGGCGTCTTTCGGGAGGAGAGGCAAAATGGCTGACCAGCTTGCGGTCGGTTCGCGCCGCGGACTGAAGCCGGCCCTGCCGCTTCTCCTTCCCGCCTATCTGTGGCTGACGGTGGCGATCTTCCTGCCGCTGTCGGCCATGGTTTTCTTCTCCTTCATGACCGACCTGCCGCTGGCAGGCAAAGGGTGGTCGTTCACGCTTGGCAATTACGCCGCCTTCTTCTCGCAAAGCCTCTATTCGCGGCTTCTGCTTTCATCGCTGCGGCTCGGCCTCGAGGTGACGCTGTGGTGCGTCGTCATCGGTTATCCGGCGGCCTATGTGCTGGCCAAGGTGCTGAAGGGCCGCAGCCGCGAGGCGATCTTCCTGCTCGTCATCCTGCCGTTCTGGTCGAACGGGCTGGTGCGTATCTTCTCCTGGGCCATGGTGCTGCGCGAAGGCGGCATCCTCGACACGGCGCTGAACGCTGTGCTGCCGTTCAAGATCAACATCGATCTCATGTATTCCTATCCCGCCGTCATCATCGGCCTGGTGCACTCCTATGTGCCCTACATGGTTCTCACCTGCTATCTCACGCTGCAGGCCATCGACGATTCGCTGATCGAGGCGGGCCGCTCGCTCGGCGCTTCGCGCCGGCAGGTGCTGTGGCGGGTGATCATCCCGCTGTCGATGCCGGGCCTGATCGCGGGTGCCGCGCTGATCTTCGTGCCGGTCGTCGGCTCCTTCATGGAGCCGCGCATCCTCGGCGGCCGCACCGGCACCTTCTATGGCACCGTCATCGAGGACCAGTTTGTCGCGGTGTTCAACTGGCCGCTGGGTGCCGCACTTTCCTTCATCCTGCTCGCGGTCGTGCTGATCATCCTGGCGCTGGCCGCACCTGTCCTGCGGAGAGCCGCGTGATGGCGGCGACGCGCATCCTCGAATGGCTCGGGCGTTTCTACATCGTGCTTTTGCTCGGCTTCCTCTATCTGCCGATCATCATCATGGCGGCTATGTCCTTCAACGCCTCGCCCTTCTACCAATTGCCGTTCGAGTGGACGACGGACTGGTACGCCTCGCTCTGGCAGAACGAGCAGCTGATCGCGGCGACCTGGAACAGCATCGAGATCGCAATCATCACCACCTTGATCTCGACGGTGCTGGGTTCGATGGCCTCGCTCGCGCTCTACCGCTATGAGTTTCGCGGCAAGAAATTCCTGCAGGCGCTGCTCTTCCCGCCGATCGCCATTCCGTGGCTGATCACCGGCACGGCGATGCTGATCTTCTTCTTCGGCGTCGGCATCGGCCGCGGGCTCATCGCCATCCTGCTCGGCCATGTCGCGCTGGCGCTGCCTTATGTCATCGTCGTCGTGTCGGCGCGGCTGCAGACCTTCGCGCCTGAACTGGAGGAGGCGGCGCGCTCGCTGGGCGCCAACCAGTGGCAGGTGACCATGCGCGTGACCTTACCCTGGATCATGCCCGGCGTGATCGCCGGCGGGCTCTTTGCCTTCGCCGTGTCGTTCGACCAGTTCGTCGTCTCCTACTTCCTGTCGACGCCCGGCCAGACGACGCTGCCGGTCGAAATCTACGCCGCGATCCGCAAGGGCTTCACGCCCGAGATCAACGCGGTCTCGACCATCATCATTGTCGTGTCGATGGCGCTGATGCTGCTCACGGCGCGCTTCTTCAAATTCGGCGGAGAGAAGTAATGGCTGGCGTCCAGGTCGCGAACGTCTCCCGCAGCTTCGGCGCACACAAGGCGCTGGATGATGTGTCGATCGATTTCGCCGACGGCGGCTTCTACGCGCTGCTCGGTCCCTCCGGCAGCGGCAAGACCACGCTGCTGCGCCAGATCGCCGGCTTCGACTTTCCGGATGCCGGGCGCATCGCCATCGGCGGTGAAAGCGTCGAGCGCGTGCCGGTCGAGAAGCGGCGCATCGGCATGGTGTTCCAGAACTATGCGCTGTTTCCCAATATGTGCGTCGCCGACAATGTCGCCTTTGGCCTTTCGGTGCGCGGCGAGGCGAAGGCCACGATCGCGGCGGAGGTGCAGCGCGCGCTTGACCTCGTGCAGCTCGGCAAGCTTGGCGGGCGCAAGCCGCACCAGCTCTCCGGCGGCCAGCGCCAGCGCGTTGCGCTGGCGCGGGCTATCGTCACCAAGCCGCGCGTGCTTCTGCTCGACGAGCCGCTCGGCGCGCTCGACAAGGCGCTGCGCGTCGACATGCAGATCGAGCTGAAGCGCATCCAGCGCGAGATCGGCATCACCACGATCTTCGTCACGCATGACCAGGAAGAGGCGCTGACGATGAGCGACCGCATCGGCATATTGCGCTACGGCAGGCTGGTGCAGGAAGGCCCGCCGGAGGAGATCTACGACAGGCCGCAAAGCGAGTTCGCAGCGACCTTCCTCGGCGACGCCAACATCTTTCGCGGTGACGCGACCGGCTCCGGGATCAAGCTGCCGGACGGCACAACGATCGCGGCTTCGACCGGCGCATCGGTGCCGGCCGGCGCCAAGGCGAGCTGCGCGGTCCGGCCCGAGCGCATCCGGATTTCCACCGGCGCGGCAAAGCCCGATCCAGCCAATGCCAACACGCTCAAGGGTCAGGTCTCGAAACGCATCTTCGCCGGCAACAACAGCACCTATTTCGTCGACCGTGACGGCCAGACGCTGAAGGTGATCGTCCAGAACACAGGGGCCGAGAGGCTGGCCGAAGGCGAGCCGGTGGTGCTCAGCTGGTCACCGGACAGCACGGTGCTGATCGCGGCGAGCTGACCGACGTGGCCGAGCCGCCATCAGACCCTGATGGGAAATGATGGCACGGGACTTGGCTGAAGTCCGGACCATAGCGTTATATCCAGTCCTCGACGGAGGAATGGATGGCGAGCATGGGTTTCGAGCCGGACGTTGAAGTCCGGGTCAAGGACTACCGGATCGGCTGCATCGGCGCCGGCATGATCATGGCCGAATGCCATCTGGCCGCCTATCATGAAGCCGGCTTTCCCGTGGTGGCCATCGCGTCGCGCACGAAGGCCAATGCCAAGAAGGTGGCCGCCCGCTGGGGTATTGCGACCGTCCACGATACGCCTGAGCAGCTGATCGAGAACGGCCGCGTCGAGATCGTCGATCTCGCTTTCCCGCCCGACCAGCAGCCGGCGCTGATCCGCCATGCGCTGAAGCAGCCGCACGTCAAGGCGATCCTGGCGCAGAAGCCGCTGGCGCTCTCGGTGGAAGAAGCGGTTAAGCTGCGCGACGAGGCAGCCGCCTCGGGCAAGATCCTCTCGGTCAACCAGAACATGCGCTACGACCAGTCGATGCGCGTCCTGAAGCAGATCATCGACAGCGGCGCGCTGGGCGAGATCGTCTTTGCCGAGATCGACATGCACGCGATCCCGCACTGGCAGACGTTCCTGGCCGAGTACGACCGGCTGACGCTCGCCAATATGAGCGTGCACCACCTCGACGTTCTGCGTTTCCTGTTCGGCGATCCGGACGACATCACAACGCTGACGCGCAAGGACCCGCGGACCAGGTTCGAGCATTCCGACGGCATCACGGTCTCGACGCTGCGCTTTCCCTCGGGCGTGTTCGCGGTGTCGCTGGAAGATGTCTGGTCCGGCCCGCGCCAGGAAGGCTATCGGGACGACCAGCATATCGCCTGGCGCGTCGACGGCACCAAGGGCGTCGCCAAGGGGACGATCGGCTGGCCGAAGGGCATCGCCTCGACCTTGACTTACGCCTCGACCGAGACGACGGGCGGTGAATGGGTGACGCCGAGTTGGGAGACGATGTGGTTCCCGCACGCCTTCATCGGCGTGATGGAACAGCTCCAGCATGCGCTGAAGACCGGCACGCCGCCGGCGCTCTCCGTCGCCGACAACGTCAAGACGATGGCGCTGGTCGAAGCCGGCTACCGGTCGATGGCCGAAGGCCGCACCATTAAGCTGTCCGAAATCCGCATCGACTGAGGCGGCTGAAGGCAAGGCAACAGAATCGCTTACCGGGAGGACTTCAGCTCATGATGCAGGCGGGTATCTTCACAGGCTACTTCCCTTACGAGCTCGAGGAGGTCGCCAGGCGCATCCGCGCGCTCGATTTCAACACAGTGCAGCTCGACCTGCATTTCAAGGATATCGACCTGTCGGCCGGGCAGATCACCAGGGACAAGGCAAGGAAAGTGCGCGACACGTTCCGCGACCACAACCTGCCGGTCTGCTGCCTGTCCGGCTACACCAACATCATCCATCCGGACAAGGCGGAGCGGGAGAAACGGCTTGCCTACCTCAAGGAGATCATCCGCAACGCACGCGAATTCGGTTCGCCCTATGTGATCTCGGAGACTGGCACCTACAACACCGAGTCCGACTGGGTGCACCACCCGAAGAACAAGACCGAGGAAGGCTTCGAGGAATGCCGCAAGGTGATCTCGGACCTTGCCCAGACGGCTTACGATCACGGCGCGGTGTTCCTGCTCGAGACCTATGTTAACAACGTCGTCGGCTCAGTCGAGGAGACAGTAAAAATGTTCGCGCAGGTCGACCACCCCGGTCTCGGCCTCTTGATGGATCCGACCAATTATTTCGAGGCGCATAACATCGACCGTATGGATCAGGTGCTGAACCAGGTGTTCGACACGCTGACTGACAAGATCAGGATAGCGCATGCCAAGGACGTGAAGCGCGCGGGCAGCGACAAGACCGAGAAGCATGCCGATATCGGCGACGCGGACGCGCATGAGGGACTGACCTTCCGCGGCGTCGGCGAGATCGAATTGCCGGCGCCGGGGCTCGGCGCGCTGAACTATGACCTCTACCTCAAGCGGCTCAGCAAGAAGCATCCGAACATCGCGGTCATCATCGAGCATCTGTCGGAAGACGACGTCCCGCGCGCGAAGAAATTCCTCGACGGAAAATTTCGCGCCAACGGGCTTTGATTGCGAGGAGTGGCGATGACGATGGCCCGCACCAAGCGCGACTACAGTCTTGTCGGCGAAAGCACTCGGCTTGCGATCGAGACCGGGCTGGCCTCGGCGGAATGGTATCACACCGACGTGGCGCGCAAGACCATGAAGGAGTTGATGCAGCGCTCGGACGGCCCGGCAATCCGCGACACCATCATCTGGATCGTCGCGATCCTGGGCTCGGCCGCCGGAATCGTCTGGTTCTGGGGCAGTTGGTGGATCGTGCCGTTCCTGTTCGTCTATGGCCTGCTCTACGGCTCGTCGAGCGACTCGCGCTGGCACGAATGCGGCCACGGCACCGCCTTCCGCACGCGCTGGATGAACGACGTCGTCTATCACGTCGCCTCGTTCATGCTGATGCGCAATCCGGTGCAGTGGCGCTGGAGCCATGCGCGCCATCACACCGACACCATTATCGTCGGCCGCGACGCCGAAATCGCGGTGATGCGGCCGCCGGACCTGATCAAGGCGGGCTTGGCCTTCACCGGCATCCTCGACTTCCGCTATTCGCTGCCGACGCTGGTGCGCCAGGCCTTCGGCACATTGTCGGACGACGAGAAGAGCTACATCCCGGAGATGGAGCAGCACAAGGCGGTGACCGCGGCGCGCTGGCACATGGTCGTGTATGCCGCGACGATCGCTGTCGCGATCGCGCTTGGGTCATGGATACCGCTGGTGCTGATCGGCCTGCCGCGCCTCTACGGCACCTGGCACATGGTGACGACGGGGCTGCTGCAGCATATCGGGCTCGCCGACAACGTCACCGACCATAGGCTCAACACCCGCACCGTCTACATGAACCCGATCAGCCGGTTCATCTACTGGAACATGAACTACCATGTGGAGCATCATATGTTCCCAATGGTGCCCTATCACGCGCTGCCCAAGCTGCATGAGCTGATCAAGCACGATTTGCCGGTGCCGAGCCCGTCGATGTGGCATGCCTATCGCGAGGTCTGGCCGGTGCTGCTTAGGCAGCTGAAATACGAGGACTACTATCTGAAGCGCGAATTGCCGCCGACGGCCAAGCCCTATCGCGGCGAGTTCCACGATCTCGACATAACGGCGGCCGCCGCCGAATAGGCGTCGCGCAGCAAGCTGGAGACGGACGATGGCGGAGTGGGTCGAAGCATGCGCGGTGGGCGATGTGGACGAAGAGGATGTGATCCGCTTCGACCATGGCGGCCGCACCTTCGCGATCTATCGCTCGCCGGACGACGCGTTCTTCGCGACCGATGGGTTCTGCACGCATGAAAAGGCCCATCTCGCCGACGGGCTGGTAATGGACGACATCATCGAATGCCCCAAGCACAATGGCCGCTTCAACTACAAGACAGGCGAGGCCAAGGGCGCGCCGGTCTGCGTCAACCTCAAGACCTATCCGGTCCGGGTCGAGGCCGGTAAGGTGATGATCGATATCGGCTGAAAGCCGCCAGACAGACAGGATGTACCGATGAGCCGAAAGAGACCGACCGTTGCCGATCTGCGCGCCATGAAGGGCAAGCGGCAATTGACCATGCTGCGCGTGCTGACGCTGGAAGAGGCCGAGGCTGCCGAGCGGGCAGGGGTCGATATCGTCTCGGTGCCGCCGGAACTGGTGCTCAATCCGCAATACCGCGATGCCGCGCCCGGCCTCTTCACCATGCCGGGCGAGAACTTTTTCGAGATCGGCACGGCCGACGATTTCGTGCGCTGGTCGTTCCGGCTCTACAAGGCCGGCGCCGACGCCGTCTATTGCAGCGCCGGCTATGCCACCATCAAGCGCATGGCCGACGACGCCATCCCCGTTATCGGCCATGTCGGTCTCATTCCCTCCCGCGCGACCTGGACCGGCGGCTTCAAGGCGGTCGGCAAGACCGCGGACACCGCCATGCAGGTTTTCGAGGCGGTCAAGCAGCTGGAAGCCGCCGGCGCCATCGGCGCCGAGATCGAGGTGGTGCCGGTGGAAGTCGCGAAAGCAATCTCCGAGCGCACCCCGCTGATCATGCTGTCGATGGGCGCGGGCACGGGCTGCGACGCGCAATATCTGTTCGCCGAGGATATTCTCGGCACCAATCGCGGTCACATGCCGCGCCACTCGAAGGTCTATCGCAACTTCGCCGCCGAATACGACCGGCTGCAACAGGAGCGCATCGCGGCGTTTTCCGAATATGTCGCCGACGTCAACAGCGGCGCCTATCCGGAGGACAGGCATATCGTGCACATGGACCCGGACGAGCTCACCCTGTTCATGAAGAAGGTCGACGCAAAGGCCTGATCCAAGAATCGAAAAGCTTCAGCCGGCAGCCGGCGGACATTGCCAGATTCCGCTGACGAGGGCGGCATAAAGCGCTTCGGCATCGATGCCCAGTGGCCTGTCTTCCTTGAGCGTCGCCACATGCGAGCGCACGGCCGCGTGGATTGCGCCCGTGGCCGGTGCCAGCGCCATGCCCTCGCGCAAATCGACGGCCTGCGCCGCGGCCATCAGCTCGAAGGCGATCAGCCGCCGCCACAGAACGATCATCTCCGCGCATTTGGCGACGGCGAGCGGCGTCTGCGTGGCGTGATCCTCGACGCCCTCGGATACGGGCAGGAAATCGAGCATCACCGGATTGGCCTTGTGGCGGATCGCGGCCAGGATCGCCGTCACCGACTTCTGCAGCGGAACGAAGCCGGCGGAAGCGCCTCCGACCGGCGACAGATATTTCGGCAGGCCGTGGCGGGTCGAGCCGGTAAGCTGGATGAAGCGCGCCGCTGACGCGGCCGCGCATTGGGCGATCGCCAGGCCAAGCGTTTCGAAGGCGAGCGCCAGCGACGCGGTGTGGAAGTTGCCGGTCGACATGACCAGCTCATCCTCGGCAAGCACCAGCGGATTGTCGGCGGCGGCGTTGAGCTCGATCTCGACCGCCAGCCTGGCATGGTCGATCGCCTGGGTCAGCGCGCCGTGGATCGAAGGCATGCAGCGGACCGACAGCGGGTCCTGGATGGTGGTCGGCGCCGGCGCTTCGTCGCGCGCCAGCAGGTCGCGCAGCGCCTTCGCAGCAAGCTGCTGGCAGGCGCCCGGGCGTGCCTGATGCTGGCGCGGATCGAGGATGGTGCGGTTGGCGCCAATGCCTTCCATCGTCAGCGCGCCGGCCTGCTGCTGCTGGTCGAGCGCCGACAGCGCATCGGTCAGCGCCAGCGCTCCGGCGCCGGCGGAAACCGCCGAGGCGTTGATCAAAGAGAGGCCGTCCTTCGGCGAGAGCGTGACGGGCGCGAGCCGCGCCATCATCAAAGCCTTGGCGGCAGGCATGCGGCGGCCCTGATATTCCGCTTCACCTTCGCCGATCAGCACCCTAGCGATCGCCGTCATCAGCAGGAGGTCGCCGGCGCCGATCGAGCCCAGCGACGGCATCACCGGATGCACGCCGGCATTGAGCGCCTCGACCAACGCCGCGAACACGCGCGGCGACAGGCCCGAGCCGCCGGAAGCGAGCATCGCAACGCGGGCGAACATCGCCGCCCGCACCGCCGGCATCGGCAGGGCCTCGCCGACGGCGGCGCTGCGGCCTTCGATCAACTGGCGCTGGAAAGCGCTCGAGTCGCCTTCGACCGCGGTGCCGAGATTGGCGCCAAGACCTCTGTTGAGCCCGTAGATCTGCTGGCCGCCGGCCGCGGCGGCATCGAGGACCTGGCGAGCCTTGTTGAGTTTTTCGAGGACGGCGGACGTGACCTCGACCTTGCAGGCATTGCGCGCGGCGGCGACCACATCCTCGATGCTGACGCCGGCGCCGGTGAGAACGAGCGGGCTCATGCGAAGCGCAGCCTCTGGCCGATGCCGTTTTCGCCGGCCTTGGCGAGCATGGCCTTGCCGAGCGCGATATCGGAGAGCGACAGGCCGCGATGCCAGAACAGGATCGTCTCGCCATCGCTTTGCCGGCCGGGTTTGAGGCCGGCGGCGATCTGGCCGAGCTCCGCATGCAGCGTCGCCTCGCTCAGCCGTCCCGTCTCGACATGGGCGCGCAGCGAGCCGAACTTGCCGCCCTTGCACTGCCCCCAGTCGTCGACGACGATCTTCTGCATGATGTCGGTGAGCGACAGTTCGACCGCGCTCATCGTGCCGTAGGGCACCACCAGCGCGCCCCGCTTGATCCATTCGGTCTTGAGCAGCGGCTGCGGCTCCGGCAGCCGCGAGGCCTCGACGACGATATCGGCGCCTTCGACACAGCTTTTCCAGTCGGCCACCGCCAGGACCGGCTTGCCGAGGTCGGCGGCGAGCTTCGCGGCGAAGGCGTCGCGGCTTTCCGGCCGGCGCGAATGGACGCGGATCTCGTCGAAGTCGAAGAGATGATCGAGCAGGCGCACATTCCAATAGGCGGTGCCGCGCGCGCCGATGTGGCCGAGCACCTTGGACGACTTCTTCGCCAGATGCCGGGCGCCGATGGCGGTAACGGCGCCTGTGCGCATGTCGGTGATGACGGTGGCGTCGAGGATGGCGCGCGGCGTGCCGGTGCGTGGATCGAAAAGATTGAGGATGCCGAATTCCGACGGCAGGCCGTGCTTATAATTGTCGACATAATCGCCGACGATCTTCACGCCGGCGGCATCGAGCGGCGCCACATAGCCGCGCAGCACGTTGAAGTGGCCATGAAAGGACGGGTCGGGCTCGAGATGGACGCGCGGCTCGATCACCGTCTGGCCCTTACCCTGCGCGACGAGCCCGGTTTCGACGGCGCCGATGATCTCGGCGTCGGTCATGGCCAAAGCTTCGATGTCGAGAGCATTGAGGTAGTCGATATAGATAGGCTTCATGCGGTTTCCTCGGCCACCCCCGGGCTCATCCATAACAGGCGAAACGGCGACACGGAAGTTTGTTGGATAAGCTCTGGACGGGACCGGGCTTATGCTGTTCAACCAGCGCGTCATGACCAGCATTCCCGACAACGAGGCCGTGTCCCGGCCGATAGATTCTGCAAGGCAGTCCCGGCGCGTCGCGCTGATCGTGGCGGTCGCCTTCTTCATGCAACTGCTGGACTCGACGATCATCTCGACGTCGCTGCCGCAGATGGGGCAGTCCTTCGGCGTGCCGGCGGTGGCGATGAGCATCGGCATCACCGCCTACATGCTGACCATGGCGGTGTTCGTGCCGCTGTCGGCCTGGCTTGCCGACCGGTTCGGCGCGCGCAACATCTTCCTCGTCGCGATTGCGCTGTTCACGCTGGCCTCGATCGTCTGCGGCTTTTCGCAGAGCCTGACTGAGTTCGTCGCCGCCCGCATCGTGCAGGGCCTTGGCAGCGCGCTGATGACGCCGGTAGGCCGCATCCTGGTGCTGCGCAATGCCGAAAAGTCGGAGCTGCTCAACGCCACGGCGCTGATCACTTGGCCGGCCCTGTTCGCGCCGGTGGTCGGGCCGGTGCTCGGCGGCTTCATCACCACCTATCTCTCCTGGCACTGGAACTTCTTCATCAACGTTCCGCTGGGGCTGGCCGGATTTGCGCTGGTCGCCCGCTTCGTGCCGGGCGATCGTGAATCCGAGGCGAAACCATTCGATTGGCCGGGCTTTTTCCTCACCTCGCTCGGCCTTGCGGTGATGCTTTACGGGCTTGAACGCCTGGCGCATCCCGAGGACGGCTTGCTGCCGACGATAGGCTCCATCGCCATCGGCATCGTGATCGGCTGGCTCGCCGTGCGCCACCTCTTGCAGGTCCGGCATCCGCTGCTCGACCTTTCGGCC
Organism: Mesorhizobium sp. CNPSo 4661; assembly: GCF_057784215.1. Classification (NCBI taxonomy): domain Bacteria; kingdom Pseudomonadati; phylum Pseudomonadota; class Alphaproteobacteria; order Hyphomicrobiales; family Phyllobacteriaceae; genus Mesorhizobium; species Mesorhizobium sp. CNPSo 4661. The sequence goes on from NZ_JBWGIO010000014.1 coordinate 191,260, forward strand.
TTCAAGATACTGACCTTCGCGATCTCGACGCTTGCCGCGGGTACGGTCTTCCGCGTCGCGATCAACGCCACGCCCTTCCTGCTGCCGCTGCTGTTCCAGGTCGGCTTCGGCCTGCGTCCAGTCGATGCCGGCCTGTTGGTGCTGGCCTATTTCCTCGGCAATCTCGGCATGAAGACCGTGACCACGCCGACGCTCAGGCGCTTCGGCTTCCGCACAGTGATGGTGGTGAACGGGGCGATCGCATCGCTGGCGATCATGGCTTGCGGCGCGATCTCGCCGCAGACGCCGCTGCCGCTGACCGTCGCGCTGATGCTGGTCGCCGGTCTCACGCGCTCGATGCAATTCACCGCGCTGAACACGCTTGCCTTCGCCGATATCGGCGCGCCGCAGCGAAGCTCGGCCGCGACGCTCTCCAGCATGCTGCAGCAGATGGCGATGCTGTTCGGCGTGGCGATCGCGGCGGCGATCCTCAATTTGTCGCAGATCGTCAGGCACGAAGCCGTGCCCGACCTCGTCGATTTCAGAATCACCTTTATCGCGATCGGCCTGCTCGGTCTCGCGGCGGCGATGCGCTTCCTGGTCCTGCCGGCCAATGCCGGAGCCGAGGTTTCTGGCCATTCGACGAACAATTGAGGTCGCGCCGGCCGCATTTCGCGGACTTAAATTGCGTCGGCCCAGCTGCCATCGAACAGTCTCTTCCGCCAGCCGAGCGATCGGGGGCAACGGATTGCCAAAAGCACAGGAGTTTCCGGCTATTGCGCCAGTTTCGGCAATCGATGCGTCCACTTGGAAAATAGTCGGAGAGGCGCGGTTATTGAACGCGGATTCATTTGACGAGCCACTGTCGAGCCGATTAGCTTTCGTGCGGGATGGGGGCCGGCACGGCCTTGCCGTCGGGGCGAAAGACACTAGCGATGAATGGGATCGGCTGGCCGAACTGGAGGCACCTTAATCAGGAGGGCATCGTCTTTGCCATCGCCATCCTGCTGTTCGCCGCCGCCGCGCTGGGCCTGCCCGGGTTCCTGACCGCTGACAATCTGGTGGCCATCGTCCGCTCGGTCTCCGTGCTCGGCATCCTGGCGCTTGGCATGGCGGTCGTCATCATCGGCCGCGGCATCGACCTGTCGGCGGTGGCGATCATGGCGATGTCGGTCGCCTGGTACCTGCAACTGCTCAACACCGGAACCTCGGACGGGCTCGCCTTCGTCTACGTGCTGGCGGGCGTTTTAGCCATCGGCCTGCTCAACGGCTTTCTCGTCGCCTATGCCGACGTGCCGGCGATCTTCGTGACGTTGGCCACCGGCTCCTTCGTGTTCGGCTATGTGCGCTCGCAGCTGATCACGCAGGATGCCGTGCCGGTGCCCGGGGGGCACTGGGTCGAGTTGCTCGGCGGCGTCCGCTTCCTCGATATTCCGGTCGAGGTGTTCGTCTTCGCCGGGCTGGCCTTCCTGGTCTTCCTGTTCCTGCGCTACACCAAATGGGGCCGCTTCATCTATTTCGCCGGTGACAATCCGGTCGCCGCCCGCAACATCGGCGTTCCGGTGCGGCCAATGCTTGTGCTGCGCTACGTGCTGTCGGCTTTCGTGGCCCTGATCGCCGGCCTGCTGACGGCGGCCAGCCTGCATTCGATCAACACCCGCATCGTCAATTCGACGCTGCTCTACGACATCGTGCTGGTGGCGGTGATCGGCGGCATCGGCCTGTCGGGCGGCAGGGGCGGGGTGCGCAACGTGCTGGTAGGGGCGGCGCTGATCGGCATCCTGCTCAACGCCATGACCATCATCGATATTCCGCTGCTCTACCAGAACCTGATCAAGGCGGCGATCCTGCTCGGGGCCATCATCGTCGACGGCATCATCAATCCGCGCGACGAGCAGACGGCGCAACAAGGCGACATTTAGAGCAGATGGACTAGCCCATATGCTCAGGGGTACCCGGAGCGATCGCGACGATTGGCCGGCAGCAATCGAAACCAGAGGGATATGACATGAGACTGTTCAGAACATTGATAGCCGCTGCCACGGCGCTTGCCGTCACCGCCTTCGTGGCGCCGAGCTTCGCCGCCGACGATCCGGGCCCCGCCGCCTATGCCAAGTCGCTCAACGGCAAGCGCGTCATGCTGGTGCCGCTGGCGATGGGCTTCGACCTGGCGCAGGGCTGGGCGCATTATCTGAAGAAGGAAGTCGAGGCCTGGGGCGGCACGTTCGAGACGCGCGATCCGAACTGGGTGGTCGACGCCGGCGCGCAGGCGATCACCGACGCCATCGCTTCCGACACGCGGCCCGACGTGCTCATCATCCATGCGCCCGACCTCAACTCCTATTCGAAGCTGATGAAGAAGGCGCAGGCCGCCGGCACCTATGTGCTGCTGGTCGACAATCCGGCCAACTTCCCGGCCGACGCCTTCGTCGGCAGCGACTGGGACAAGCTCGGCCAGCTCGAAGCCGAAGCGGCGATCAAGGGCTGCGGCGAGAATTCGTCGAAGAAGATCGGGCTGGTGCAGGGCGACCAGGCGAACTCGTCGAGCCTCTACCAGTATGCCGGCATCATGAAAGTGCTGGAGAAGCATCCCGACTTCCAGGTGGTGGCAAAGCCGGACTCGAACTGGGACGCGACGACCTCGCGCAACGTGACGACGACGATGCTGCAGCAGCACCCGGACATCTGCTCGATCATCGACTTCTGGGACGGCGACGCCACCGGCGCCTCAGCCGCGATCCGCGACGCCAAGCTCGACGGCAAGGTGTTCCTGGTCACCACCGGCGGCGGCGAAAAGGCGGCTGACTGCGACAAGCTCGTGGACGGCACCTATGGCGCCGTGGTGATGACCGATCTTGCCCGCCAGTCGGGCGACATGAACGCCATCATCAAGTTCCTGCTGCAGAGCGGTCAGCCTGCCGGCACCTCGCACAGCTACATCTACACGCTGGAGAAGGCGACGACCAAGGCCGACCTCAAGCCCGACAGCTGCTGGGACTTGAAGGCGCTGCAGGCCGAAGCGGCGGCGAAATAAGCCGCCGCCCGAGAGCATCCCACGAGGTGGCCGGATCGGTCCGGCCACCTCTTTTCCCGTTGCCCGTTCTTTTCCCGTTGAATGACAGCAGCAGCCGATGAATTTTCGTGAACGCCTCCAGGCCTGGCGCTACAATCTCGTGCCCGACCATCTGGTCGGCGAGATCCTGACCAAGCGCTGGACCGACAACGCCATACCTTTCCTGGCGCTGGTGGCGACGCTCGGCGTGTTCGGCTCGATCATTCCGGGCTTCTTCAAGCTCACCTCGTTGCAGGAATCGACCCGCCAGCTCGGCGAGTTCTCACTGGTGGTGATAGGCATGACCGTGGTGATGCTGGGCGGCGGCATCGATCTTTCGGTCGGCTCGATCTTCGCGCTGTCCTGTTTTTCCGCCGTCTACGTCTTCTTCATCCTCGAGCAGTCGATCTGGCTGGCCCTGGCCGCCGCACTTTGCACGGGGCTCGTCTTCGGCGCCATCAACGGCTACCTGGTCGGATATCTGAGGCTGCGCGCCTTCCTCACCACGCTGGTCACCTTCATCTTCGGGCGGGCGCTGTTCGACATCCTCGTCACCACCTATGCCGCCGACGTGCAGCTTTCGCAGGCTTCCTCCGATGTGCTCGACTTCATAGGCGACGGCACGTTCTGGGGGCTGTCGGTCTCGGTCTGGTTGGCGATCATCCTGGCCATCGTCACGCATGTCGCGCTGACGCGATCGCGCCCCGGCTGGCATGTGCTGGCGGTGGGTGGCTCCCGGCGCTCGGCGCACAATGCCGGCATCCGCGTGCGCCGCACCGTGTTCATGACCTATGTCTTTTCCGGTTTCTGCGCCTCGATCGGCGGCTTCCTCATCGCCTGCCGGTTGAGCGGTGCGGGGCCGGGCACCGGCCTCAACCTCGAGATCATGGCGCTGACGGCGGCGGTGGTCGGCGGCGTCAGCCTGGGCGGCGGACGCGGCTCGGTGGTCAAGGGCCTGATGGGCGCCATCATCGTGCTCACCATGACCAACGGCCTGATCCGGCTGGGCTACGGCACCGGCACCAACCAGATGGTGCTCGGCATCCTTTTGGCCGTCGCCGTCACCATCGATATCCGCTGGCTGAAGAACCGCCACAAGGTGCTGAACGAGGTCTATGTCGCGCCGGTCTACCTCAAGATGGGCGAGACGCAATCAGCCGCGCCCGGCTCCGGCACATCCTACGAGCTCGACAACCGGCTGTCGGCGGCGGACCATATCGGGCTCGGCGAGCTGGAGGGCCCGGAGGACGTCATCCTCGACCGCGACGACCACCTCTACTGCGGCACGCGCCATGGCGAGATCGTCCGCTTCTTCGCGCCTGACTACAAGCGTTCCGAGGTCTTTGCCCATATCGGCGGCTTTCCGCTGGGCCTGGCCTTCGACAGGCAAGGCAATCTGATCAGCTGCGTCGGCGCCATGGGGCTCTATTCGGTCTCGCCGGAGCGGGATGTGAAGCGCCTGTCGGCGGAGACGGCGCGCTCGTGGACCTCGATCGTCGACGATGCGCGGCTGCGCGATCCCAACGATTGCGACATCGCGCCCGACGGCCGCATCTATTTCACGGATTCGACGAAGCGCTATGACGCCCACGATTGGGCGCTGGACTCGATCGAGAACCGCGCCACGGGCCGCCTGTTGGTCTATGACCCGAAGGACGGGTCGACCAAGACGCTGCTCGACGGTTATCGCTACACCAACGGCGTGTGCATGGCACATGACGGCAAGTCGCTGTTCTTCGCCGAAAGCTGGGCCTGCCGCGTGCACCGCTACTGGCTGGAAGGGCCGAAGGCGGGCACCGCCGAATGCGTCATCCGCGACATGCCGGGCTATCCCGACAACATCAACCGGGCTTCCGACGGCAATTACTGGATGGCATGGCTCGGCATGCGCACGCCGAGCTTCGACCTGTCGCTGCGCCACCCCGACATGCGCAAGCGCATGACGCGGCGCCTGCCGCAGGACGAATGGCTGTTCCCCAACATCAACACCGGCGGCGTGGTGAAGTTCAACGAGAAGGGCGGCATCGTCGAGACGCTCGGCGATCTTTCAGGCAACGCGCATCCGATGGTGACCTCGATGCGCGAGCACAAGGGCTATCTGTTCGTCGGCGGCATCCTCAACAACCGCATCGGGCGCTACAAGATCGCCGGCGCGAACCCGAACTGGACAAGCCCCGCTTCCTATTGGGGAGCAAAGCGATGATCCTCGATCCGATCCTGGATGTGTTTCGTGGCAAGGCGGTCACCATCCCCCCGCTCGACGGCGCCTTCCGTCCCAACACGCGGCTCGACGACCTGCCGGCCTTCGCCGAACTGACCGAACCGGACAATCTTTTGGCGGCCGACGGGCGTCTGCTTGTCTCCAGCGGCAATGCCATCCTGGCGGTTACGGCCGGTTTCGAACCCGTGGGGATCGAGACCTTTCAATCCCCCGTCTCCGCGCTGGCGCTGTCGCCATCGGGCGACCTGACGGTCGGGCTGGAAAGCGGCAAGCTGCTGATTGCCGGCAAGGAGGTCTCGTTGCCTGCGGAGATCCGCTGCATCACGGCGCTTGCCTATGCGGATGATGGCACGCTGTGGCTGGCCAATGGTTCGGCACAGCACCTGCCGTCGCAATGGGCGGCCGACCTGATGAAGAAGGGCGCATCTGGCTCGCTTTGGTCGCGAGCGGCGGGCGGAGATTTTCGTAAAGTGGCCGGCGACATCGCTTTCCCTTACGGACTATATCCCACCGGCGCGGATGTGGTGGTCAGCGAGAGCTGGCGCCATCAACTGGTTCGCTTCGGCGCGACCGGCAACCGCGGCACGCCGCTGACGCATCTACCCGGCTATCCCGCGCGGCTGTCGCCGGCATCGGATGGTGGCGCGTGGCTGACGCTGTTTGCGCCGCGCAACCGGCTGATCGAGTTCGTGCTGCAGGAAACGCATTATCGCCAGGACATGATCGACCAGGTGCCGCCGGCCTACTGGATCGCGCCGGCACTGGCCTCCAACCGCAGCTTCCTCGAGCCGCTGCAATGCGGTGGCATCCGCACCATGGGCATCCACAAGCCGTGGTCGCCCACCCGTTCCTACGGTCTCGTGGTCAGGCTCGACCGGGACATGCAGCCGCAATTCAGCCTGCACAGCCGCGCCAACGGCACGCGCCACGGCATCTGCAGCGTGGCGGAACAGGACGACCGCCTGTTCGTCGCCTCGAAGGGCGGCGATTGCGTGCTGGCGCTTGACCTTGCGCCGGGAGGCTTCTGATGGATCCGATCGTGCGCCTGGAGGACGTGACGAAAACCTACCGCGGCGTGCCGGCGGTGAAGAATGTCAGCTTCGATCTGAGGAAGGGCGAGATCCACGCGCTGCTCGGCGAGAACGGCGCCGGCAAGTCGACGCTGACCAAGATCATCGCCGGCGTCGTCGACGCCACTTCGGGCAAGATGTTCCACAAGGGGCAAGAGATCGCCTACGCCTCGCCGCATGCCGCGCTGGAAGCCGGCATTGCCATGGTGTTCCAGGAGACCAGCCTGGTGCCGTCGATGACGGTGGCGCAGAACCTCTATCTCGGCACCGAGAAATTCCTCAACAGGCTGCGCGGCACCTACATCTCGGCGCAGCAATTCCTGCAGTCGCTGAACTTTCCGGTCGATCCCAACGCGATGGTGGCGACGCTTGGTGCTGCCAAGCGGCAGATGGTCGAGATCGCGCGCGCCGTCCACCACAATGCCGAGATCATCATCTTCGACGAGCCGACGGCGACGCTGACGCCGGAGGAGAAACGCCATTTCTTCGCGCTGATCCGCCGCCTTAAGGCGCGCGGCGTGTCGATCGTCTTCATCAGCCATGCGCTGGAAGAGGCGCTGATGATCGCCGACCGCATCACCATCCTGCGCGACGGCGAACTGGTGATCACCGACGAGACCTCGGCCTTCGACCGCGACAAGATCGTTGCCGCCATGGTCGGCCGCTCGCTATCGGGGCAGATCTACCGCCAACGCGACGAGACGAAACTGCGCAAGGCCGGCAAGAAAGTGCTCTCGGTGCAGGACATCTCGATGAGCAACATCGTGCGCAACAATTCCTTCTCGATCTTCGAGGGCCAGATCACCGGCGTGTTCGGGCTGATCGGATCGGGCCGCACCGAGACATTCAAGATCGTCTCGGGCATCTACAAGCGCGATTTCCTGCGCGGCGGCGCGATCGAGCTCGACGACAGGCCGGTGCGCTATCTGGTGCCGAGTGAGGCCGTGGCAGACGGCATCGTCTACGTCACCGAGGACCGCAAGAGCGAGGGTATCTTCGAGACGATGGGCATCGCCGAGAACCTGTTCGGCGGCCTGCTTGCAGCCGGCCGCGAAAAGGCCTGGGTGATAAACCAGCAGGAGATGCGGCAGCTTTCGGCCGAATGGACCAAGACGCTCAACATCAAGGCGATCAACGACAATGCCCGCGTGGTCGAGCTCTCCGGCGGCAACCAGCAGAAGGTGGTCATCGGCAAGGGGCTGGTGCAGCAGCCGCGCATCGTCATCCTCGACGAGCCGACGCGCGGCGTCGATGTCGGCGCCATCGCTGAAATCCACCAGATCATCAACCGCTTGGCCGACGAAGGCCTCGCCGTGGTCGTTATCTCGTCCTACCTGCCGGAGATCATGAACCTGTCCGACCGGATTCTGGTTTGCCGGCAAGGGCGTATCGTCGAGGAGTTCTCTCCGGCGGAGGCGACGGAGGAGAAGATCATGTATGCGGCAGTGCACTAGGGTGTGGCTGGTGGACACCTTGATAATTGGCCGGAGCCTCCGCGACGTCGTCATCCACGGGCGGAGCAAGGAGCGAAGCGACGCGCGCAGACCCGAGGATCCATGCCGTGACGTTTAGGCGCCGCTACGGTCCAGAATTCTGCTCCGCTGCGCTCTTCGCGCGAGGTCGCGGCATGGATTCCAGGGTCTGCGCGCGTCGCTTCGCTCCTTGCTCCGCCCTGGAATGACGATGTTGAGGTGCTTCGATAACCTACGCGGCAGTGTGCTGTTTCGAGCCAAAAGCTCAATCGGACAAACAGGTTAGCCATCTATGCGCAATGCTTGATTCAACAACCTCGACCAACGCCTCAAACGAAAGGACCACGCCATGGCCACCACGAAACTGCTCAGCGATGCCGAGGTCGAAAAGATTCCGGCGGTGAAGGCCGTGTTCGACGATATCCGGGCGACCCGCAAATCCGACTTCGTCAACAATTTCTGGCGCGGGCTCGCCAATGATCCGGCGTCGCTGAAGCGGGTTTGGGAGCAGCTCAAGGCGGTGATGGTCGCCGACAGCGCCATCGATCCGCTGACCAAGGAAATGATCTACATCGCGGTCTCGACCGCCAATGGCTGTTCCTACTGCATCCACTCGCATACGGCAGCGGCGCGAGCCAAGGGCATGACCGACGCGCAGCATGGCGAGCTGGTGTCGATCATCGGGCTCGCAGGCCAGACCAACCACCTGGTTACCGCCATGCAGATCCCGCTCGATCCGCAATTCGAGATGAAGTGAAGCGCCGACTTCCCCTTCTCCCCTTGTGGGAGAAGGTGGCCGAGCGAAGCTCGGACGGATGAGGGGTGCTCCAGGGAACGCCAGCGTCTCACTCCGCTGGAACACCCCTCATCCGTCTCGGCGCTTCGCGCCGATCCACCTTCCCCCACAAGGGGGGAAGGAAGGAAAGCGCTACACTGGCCGATACACCTTCTCTGCCGTGTTCCAGAAGATATCCGCCTCGGCCTTCGCGCCGTGCCTTGCGACCGCCGCGCGGTGCGCCTTGATCAGCTCGGCGTGGCTGGTCCACAACTTCTCGATCGGGAAGTTCGAGCCGAACATCAGCCGGTCGCTGCCGAGGATGTCTATCGCGTTGTCGACGATGTAGGCGATGAGTGCCGGGTCGTTGCGGTGGACGAAAGTGCCGAGCCCCGACAGTTTTGCGTAGAAATTGGGCGCTGTGGCGAGTGTGCGCAGGCCGGCCTTCCAGGCTTCGGTCGTTTCCGGCTCCATGCCGGTCAGCATGCCGGCATGGGTGAGGATGAAATTCGTCTCAGGGTTTTCGCCGACCAGCGTCAGTCCGTCCTTCATCTGCGCCGGGAAAAGCTGCAGGTCGAAGGAGAGGCCGTAGTCCTTCAGCCGCGCCACATTGGCGCGCACTTTCGGATCGATCACCTGATCGGCCGAGGCGGCGAAGCGGAAGGCGGGAGTCTCATGCCAATGGAGCTGCATGCGCACGCCGCGCAGCAGTCTGTATTTCATCAGCCGGTCGATTTGCGGGCGGACATCGTCGATCGTCACGTCGGCGTAGCCGACGATGGCGTGCGGCCAGCCGGTCTCGTCGGCGGTCTTCTGCAGGAAGGCCACTTCCTTCTCGAAATCCTCCTTGGCCCAGTTGGTCTGGACATAGACGGCTTTCTCGACGCCCGAGCCCTTCTGGTCTTCTAGGAACTCCGTGATCGGATAGTCGCGGCGGATCGGCTCGTAGGGGCCGAAGATGCGCGGCACCATCGGTCCGACCAGCCAGGGCTGGTCCTTTTGGCGCCAGATGTGGAAATGCGCGTCGATGGCCTTCTGCATCACGATATCCTTTTCCAGATGACTGAAGCCGCAGGCGCGGGGCGGGCGAGCGACAGGATGAAATCAGTCAGGCCTTTGACCGACGAGCCGTCGACCAGATCGTCGAGCACCGGCAGGATGGCGCTGAGCGCCGACGTCGCCGGGCGAAAGCGTGGATCGCCGGCGAGCGGGCTCGCCAGTGATAGCCGGAAGGCGCGGGCGCTGAACCGCCGCATCGCGGTTTCGAGGTCGGCATGGTCGCCGCGTTCCAGGCCATCGGACAGGATGACGACGCAGGCGCCGCGTACAAAGGCGGAAAAGCGCGGCACCGAAAGGAAGGTGAGCAATGTCGGGCCCATGCGGGTGCCGCCGTCCCAATCGTCGACGAGCGCCGCGGCGCGGGCGAGCGCCTGCTCGCGGTCGCGGATGCGCAGCGCTGAGGTGATGCGGGTGAGACGCGTGCCGAAGGTGAAGATCTCGGCGCTATCCGCGCCTTGCACGGCGGCGTGCGCGACCTTGAGGTAATCGGCGGTATGCAGTTTCATCGAACCGGAGACGTCGATGAGCAGCAACAATTTTCGCGATACGATCTGCCGGCGGCGCAGCAGCGGCGAGGGGATGTCGCCATCGGCGCTGACGATTTCGCTGAGCGAGCGCCTGAGGTCGAGCGTGCCGCGCGAGCGGGTGCGCATGGTGCGGAAGGAACGGCGCGCGGGCAGGGCCGACGCCAGCTTGCGGCGGAACTGGCCGAGGCCGTCGGCGTCGCGCTGGAAATCGCGGCTGCTCAGTTGTTCGAGCGCCGAGGAGAGCTCGCCGCCTTTCTCCTGGCGAGTGGCCTGGTTCTCTTCCTCGCGCGTGCCGCGATCGTCCTTGACGCGGGTCTCGTCGTCCTCTTCGCCTTCGATCGACGGCTTGGCGTCGCCGTAGAAATAGGTGCGGAAATGAGCCACGAATTCGCCGCGGCGGTCGGGCGAGGGCGCCAGCGTTGCAAGGGCTGCCTCGCGGATGTCGCTCATCGAGCGTGGGCCGAGCAAGGTGACCGCTTGCATGAAGCTGGTGACCTGTTCGGGGGCAATGGCAAAGGCGTGGCCGCGCAGCAGCCGGGCGAAGCCGAGGAAGGGGGCCGCGGCGGGGGGCAAGCTTTCCGGACGCCTCATTCCTTCGCGCCCCTCTCTGTCCTGCCGGACATCTCCCCCTCTAGGGGCGAGATTGGCAGCTTGGGCGGTTCGCTCTTTCCTGCAACGTCGGCGATTGGCGAAAGCCGGCGTGCCATCTGATCTCCCCCCAAGAGGGGGAGATGTCCGGCAGGACAGAGAGGGGGGCTGTCCCGCCAGCGTCGCGCATTAGCCCTGGGGTATTGCGCCAGCGCGTTGCGATTATCCATCACCCCAGCGCCTCCTCGACAATCCTCCCCAGCTCCGGCGCGATCGCCGACAAATCCTCCTCGTCCTTGATCAGCACGCCGATGGCGCGGCGGAAGGCTTGCGGCCACGGGCTGCCGCCTTTCTCGAGGATGGTCGCGGCGTTCGCCCATTCGACCGCCTCGGCGATGCCCGGCGGCTTGGCCAGGGGCCGCGCGCGGATCTCCTGCACGGCATTCGCCACCGCGCGCGCGGTCGCCTCGGCGACACCGCCCGAGCGCAGCATGATGATCTCGGCCTCGCGCTCAGCGTCGGGATAGCCAATCCAGTGATAGACGCAGCGCCGGCGGAGCGCCTCGGCTAGCTCGCGGGTTCGGTTCGAGGTCAGGATGACGATGGGCTGCGTCGCGGCGCGGATGGTGCCGCGTTCCGGGATGCTGATCTGGAAGTCGGAGAGGAATTCAAGCAGCAGCGCTTCGAACTCATGATCGGAACGGTCGATCTCGTCGACCAGCAGCACGCGCTGTTCTGGCGTCCGCAGCACCTGCAACAGCGGCCTCGCGATCAAAAATCGGTCGTCATAGATATCGATCTCGTGCTCGCCGGCATGACGGATGGCGAGCAGCTGGCGCTGGTAGTTCCATTCGTAAAGCGCATGCCCGGCGTCGATGCCTTCATAGCATTGCAGGCGCACCAGCTCGCGTCCAAGCAGCTCGGCGACCGCCTTTGCGGCTTCGGTCTTGCCGACACCAGGCGCACCTTCGAGCAGCAACGGCTTGCCCAGGCGGATCGCCAGGAAGATCGCGGTCGCCAGGCTGTCGTCGGCCAGATAGCGCGAGGCGGCAAGGCGCTCGGCTATCGCCTCCGGCGAAGCCGCGACTTCAACGGCGTCGGCGTTTGCCATCTTCCCCCTCAGCCCGCGGCCTGCGCCTTCAGCGCGCGCAGGATCCGCTCGGGCGTGATCGGCAGCGTGTCGATGCGAACCCCGACCGCGTCGAAGACGGCATTGGCGACGGCCGGAATCTGCGGATTGGCGCACATCTCGCCCGGTCCCTTGGCGCCGAACGGCCCGTCGGCCGAGGGGCGCTCGAGCACGATGATTTCGGTCTCGGCCAGATCGCCGGGGCCCGGCATCAGATATTGGTTGAAGTCGGTGCCGCCATGGTCGCGGTTCGGATAATTGGGTTCGGTCGTCTCGTAGAGGGCGTGGCTGATGCCCATCCAGGAGCCGCCGACCAGCTGCTGCTCGACCATCTTAGGGTTGAGCGCGCGGCCGATCTCGAAGACGTTCTTCACCGTCAGCACCGTCACCTCGCCGGTCTCGTCGTCGACCTCGACCTCTGCCACCGTGCAGGCATGGGCGTAGCAAGTGGAGGGCTTCATCGCGCCGGTCTCCTTCTCCGGATAGGAGCGCGGGATCAGGAACATGCCGCGGCCGGAGATCGAGCGGCCGCGCTTGAAATGCGCCGACAGCGCGACATCGAAGATCGAGATCGATTTCTGCGGCGCGCCCTTCACCTGGATGTTGCCCTGGCCGTCGGTTTCGAGGTCGGAGGCGTTCACCTCAAGCTCCTCGGCCGCCACTTCCAGCATCACCTGGCGGGCTTCCTTGGCGGCCTGGATGACAGCGTTGCCGGCGCGATGCGTGCCGCGCGAGGCGAAGGTGCCCATGCAGTGCGGGCCGGTGTCGGTGTCGGCGGTGTCGACGACGACGCGGTCGGTCGGCACGCCGATCGTCTCGGCGCAGATCTGCGCCATGATCTGCTTCATGCCCTGTCCCAGATCGACGCTGGAGAGCGTGACCATGAAGTTGCCGGTGGGCGTCGAATGCACCAGCGCTTGCGTCGGGTCGCCGCCGAGATTCATCCCGGTCGGATAGTTGATCGCGGCGACGCCGCGTCCACGCCGGATCGCCATCTCACGCTCCCTTCCTGTAGGAGGACATCGCCATGTATTTTTCCGCCACCGGCCAGTTGGCGGCGCGCGAGGCTTCCTGCATGCATTCGATAAGCGCGGCACCCTCGGTCGGCTGGCGATGCGCCTTCATGTCGCCGTCGCGATAGGCGTTGATGAAGCGGAATTCGAGCGGGTCCATGCCGATCAGTCGCGCCAGCTTGTCCATCTGCACTTCCAGCGCGAAGTCGCCGATGGTGACGCCGAAGCCGCGCATGGCCGACGAAGGGGTGCGGTTGGTGTAGACGCAATAGGTGTCGATCCAGACATTCGGGATCGTGTAGGGACCGGGATAGTGCGCCGCACCCTTCTGCGCGCCATAGGGCGAGTGGCGCGAATAGGCGCCGGCATCGGTGTAGCCGGTCACCTTGCGCGCGACGATGCGGCCGTCCTTCATGACGCCGTCCTTGATGACGACTTTTTCGGCCGCGCGCGGCGAGGAGATCTGCATCTCCTCCTTGCGGCTGTAGATGAAGGAAACCGGGCGTCCGGTTAGCTTGGCGCCGAGAATGGCGATCGGCTCGACGATGACGTCGACCTTGCCGCCGAAGCCGCCGCCGACGGTGCCGCCGACGAAATGCAGCTTGGAGCCCGGCATCTGCAGGATGATCGAGGCATTGTCGAGCGTGAAGAACATCGCCTGCGTATTGGTGTAGCAGGTGAAGCGGTCATTGCCTTCAGGCGCCACCACGCAGCCGGTGGTTTCCGTCGGCGCGTGCTCGATCGGCGAGGACTGGTAGGACTGTTCGAGGATGTGGTCGGCCTGGGCAAAGCCCGCCTCGACATCGCCGAAGCGCACCTTGCGGCATTCACCGCTGTCGTAGAGATAATAGTTCTGGCCGTGATATTCGTTGACCAGAGGCGCGCCAGGCTTCAGCGCCTCCTCCATGTCGAAGACGGCGGGCAGCACCTCATAGTCGACCTTGACCTTGGCGGCGGCTTCCTGCGCCGCGCGCTCGGTCTCGGCCAGCACCGCCACCACGGCCTCGCCCTTCCAGCGCACCTTGCCGTCGGCAAGCACGGTCTCGTCCTCGGGACCGACCTGGATCAGGATCAGGATGGTGTAGACATTGTGCGGCACGTCCCTGGCGGTCAGCACGCGCACGACGCCCGGATGCTTTTCCGCTTCCGACGTGTCGATCGAGTGGATGCGGGCGTGGTGGTGCGGGCTGCGCACCATCTTCAGATGCAGCATGCCGGGGAAGTTGCGGTCGGCGAAATAGGCTGTCTTGCCGGTGACATGTCCCGGTGAATCGAGCCGCGGACGACCCTGGCCGATCTCATGCAGGCCGTCCTTGCGGACATCGGCGAAATAATCCTTGCGCAGTTCCATGGCTGTTCCTCAGGCGGCGTTCTGCGAGTTGGCGCGCGCGGCGATGAGCACCGCCTGGATGATCGGCTCGTAGCCGGTGCAGCGGCAAATGTTGCCGGACAGCGCCTCGACGACATCCTCGCGGCTGGGGTTCGGCGTACGGTCGAGCAGCACCTTCGCCGCCATGATCATGCCCGGCGTGCAGAAGCCGCATTGCGTGGCGAAGGCATCGAGGAAGGCGCGCTGCAGCGGATGCAGCACACCGCCTTCGGCGAGGCCGGCCGTCGTCTTGATGTCGGCTCCGCCGCAGGTCTCGGCCAGCGTCAGGCAGGAGAGCCGCAACTCGCCGTCGATGATGACCGAGCAGGCGCCGCAGGTGCCCTGATGGCAGCCGCCCTTGGGCGAGGTGTCGCCGATCTTGTCGCGCAGCGCATGGAGCAGCGTCGTGCCGCTTTCGACGAACTCGGCTTTCTCGGAGCCATTGAGTGTGAATTGGACAGGTACCTTCGCCATTTTTCCTCCCTGCGCGCCTGCCCGGATAACCGGACAGACGCGCGTCCCCCACGGATTAATTCGACAAGAGCCGGCCGAGGTGGACCGGCAGGACTTCGGCGCGATACCAGGCGCTGGCGATCGGGTCGGTGATCGGCGCGATGCCTTCGCTCGCGGCGGCCAGCGCCGGTGCGATTTCCTGCGGCGTGAGCTTGCAGCCGAGCAGCGCCTTCTCCGCTCCCTTGGCCCGTATCGGCCTATCGGCCATGCAGCCCAGCGCGATGCGCGCGGCAGTCACCGTGCCGTCAGCTGTGCGTTGCAGAAGCGCTGCGATGCTCAGCACCGAGACCCCCTTCGGCTTGACGCGCGACACTTTCATGAAGCGGAAGCTTTCCGCCTTGGGCAATGAGAAACCGACAGCCGTGACGATGGCGCGGCTGGTGTCGCGGCCGGCCAAAAAAGTTTCGATCGGCAGTTCGCCGTCCTCGGTGACGACGGCCGCATCCATCGCCAGCAGCGCCACCGCGAAATCGCCATAGGGAGCGGGGGCAAACAGATTGCCGCCGACGGTCGCCATGTTGCGGATCGCAGGTCCGCCGACGGCGCGCGCGGCCGGCGCGAGCGCGGCGAGCTCTGGGTGGCGGGCAATTGCCGCCATGGTGACCGAAGCGCCGAGCCGGACTTTTCCGCCGGAGACCGCGATCTGCGAGAGGCCGGGATCGTCGACGCGGATCAGGCTGGAGACGAAAACGTCACCTTCATTGGCCGCGCGGATGACGAGTGTGCCGCCGCCAAGATAGCGGGTGCCCGACACCTGCAGCGCGGTGTTGGCGTCTTTCACGCTCGAAAAGGTCCGTAGCGCAAGCGACATGGCGGGCCCCCGTCAGCTCTGGCCGGAGAAATGCGCCTTCAGGGCGTTTAAACCGCCCTGGAAGACGTTGGCGCCCATGCCCTCGGCCAGCTTGTCGGCTTCCTCGGGCGCGGCGTCGAAGCTTGCGCTCCATTCGGCATAGGTGCGGTTGCCGTCGGTCACGCGGCGCAATTGCAGCGTCGCCTTGTGGTTGGTCAGCGGCTGCGGCGTCTCGAGGATCGAGTAGCTGACCAGGAAGTTCTCATCGGAGAAGTCCAGCAGCTTCTCGCGCAGCTTTGCGCCGCTGACCAGCGTGAAGTTGCGCACGCAGCCGATCGTGGTGGCGTCCTTGCCGTCCTCGATATGGCTTTCCACCATGCGCGGATGCCAGCCCGGCAGGCCGTTGAAGTCGCGGATGCGCGCCCAGACCTGCTCGACCGGCGCGTCGATGACGCTGGAAATGGTGACTTTCGCCATAGGCTGGTTCCCTTGCAAAGATCGGGAGAAGGCTAGGGCGGCCGATGAGCCGACGCTTATCAATGCGTCTTGAGCGCGTATCAACCAGTCGGAAAAAGTGGCGACGGATCAGCCTTGAAAAGGCGCCTCAGGATATCGCCCTTGCGGCTTCGCGGTAGAGCGTCGGCGGCACGCCGACATGGTCGCGGAAGAAGCGCGAGAAATTGCCCTGGGTGGTGAAGCCGAGATTGCAGGCGACCGAGATCAGCGGTGCCTCGGACCACTGCAACTGGCGCACGGCTTCCTCCATGCGCAGCGTGTTCCAGTAGACGTTCGGCGTCAGGTTGGTCTGTTCCTTGAAGAGCGCGAAAAAGTGCGGCCGGGAGAGGCCGACCGAGCGGGCGACGTCGTCGAAGGAGATGCGCTCGCAGACATTGGCCCTCATCAACTGGATCGCCTTGCGGACGCGGAAATCGAGCATCGTGTTGATGCGCGCGCGGGCTATCTGCGGAGCGGATATGTCCGCCGCGTCGAGCACTGAGTCGATGAAACGCTCGATCTCGTAATTGGCGACGTCGTCGATGCTTTCATTGTCGGTCAGGTGATCGAGCAGGTTCGCCGCCGCCTGATGCAGCCATGGCTCCAGTGTGATCGCGGCTTGCGTGAAGAGCGGCGTCGACGACGGCAGGTCGCGGCGCCGGCGCGCCCAATCGGGGTCGATGTAGAAGGCGAGGAACAGTCCGGGCCTGCCATCATGCGATAGCGCGTGGCTGTGCGGCTGGAACGAATTGATACCGGCCGCGGTGCCCGGCCCAAGCCGCACCGTCTCGCGGCCGATGGTCATTTCACCTGCCGTGCCTTCCAGCCAGATGATGAGATGTGCCTCGCCATGGGCATGGGTGACGAAGTCGTTGGCGACATTCAGCACGGAAACATGTCCGAACCGGCCCCAATAGAGCCTGATCGCGTCCGTCATGGGTAACGCTCCTCCCGCGGGCGACTGGCCTCCCTTCGCCTGCCCAAGGATAGTGCGGCCGGGGTGCGGTCGCGTCAAGGCAGGCAGGCGCGGCGGACCTTGCGTTCAAAGCGCCCGGACGTATTTTCAGACTGAGCGATAGGGCGGCATCCCCCTTCTCCCCTTGGGGACAAGGGGACGCCGGCTCAGTCGCTGCGGCGGAAATTGCGGATACGGTCGAACAGCACCGCCAGGATGATCGCGCCGCCGATGAAGGTGCCTTGCCAGAAGGCGTTGATGCCGAGCAGGCCGAGGCTGTTGCGGATCACCTCGATCAGCGCGGCGCCGACGATGGCGCCGATCGCGGTGCCGACGCCGCCTGCGAGATTGGCGCCGCCGATGACGGTGGCGGCAATCACCTGCAGCTCCATGCCGTTGCCGAGATTGGTGGTGACGGCGCCGAGCCATCCGGTCTGGATGATGCCGGCAAGCCCTGCCGACAGCGCCGAGATCATGTAGACGGCGACCTTGATCTGCTTGACGGGAACGCCGGTCAGCGTCGCCGCGTGCTCATTGCCGCCGATGGCGAAGATATGCCGGCCGAATTTGGTCCAGCGCAGGATGAAGCCGGTGATCAGCGCCAGGACGATCATGTAGAGCACCGGGTTGGCGATGCCGAACAGCCAGGCGCCGCCGCCCAGCGCCAGAAGTTTCTGGTGATCGGGCCCGAACTGGAACACCACCGTGTTGTTGGACGCGACCATGGCCAAGCTGCGCGCCACCGACAGCATGCCGAGCGTGACCACGAAAGGTGGAAAGCCGAGATAGGCGATGAGCATGCCGTTGAAGGCGCCGACGACCAGCGCGGTGGCGATCGAGGCCAGGATGCCCACTTCGATCGAATAGCCGGCATGCATGGTGACGGCTAGCACCATCGAGGAAAGGCAGAGCACCGAGCCAACCGACAGATCGATCCCGCCGGTGATGATGACGAAGGTCATGCCGAGCGCCACGATAGCGGTGAAGGTGACGTTGCGCGTGATGTTGAAGAGGTTCTTCGACGTGGCGAAGGAATCGGTCGCGACGGACAGGAACAGGCAGGCGAGGACGACCGCGATCACCACCCAGAAGGTCTGGTTGGAGAAGAGCCGCGACAGGAAGGTGTGCTGCTTCTGCGCGATCGTCTGGTCAAGGGTGACTGCCATTATCGACCTTTCCTGAGGCGTTGGACGCCCGATGCACGCGACTACGCAACCTGTTCGATGGCGCCGGTGATCAGCCCGGTGACTTCCTCGGGCGAGCTCGATGCGATTTTCTTGTCGGCCACCTTGCGGCCGCGTCGCATGACGATGACGCGATCGGCGACGTCGAACACATCGGGCATGCGGTGGCTGATCAGCACCACCGCGATGCCCTGGTCGCGCAGGTGGCGGATGAGGTTCAGCACTTCGGCGACCTGCCGGACCGAGATCGCCGCGGTCGGCTCATCCATCAGCACGATCTTGGCCTGCGACAGCATGGTGCGGGCAATCGCCACCGCCTGGCGCTGGCCGCCCGACATCTGCTTGACGAGATCGCGCGGCCGCGTCTCGGACTTCAGCTCGGCGAAGAGCTGTCCGGCGCGCTTGTACATGGCGCCATAGTCGAGGATGCGGAATGGTCCCAGGCCCTTGCGCAACTCACGGCCGAGATAGACGTTGGCCGCGGCCGTCAGGTTGTTGCAGAGCGCGAGGTCCTGGTGGACGATCTCGATGCCGTGCTGGCGCGCATCGGCGGGCTTGTGCATGACAAGCTCCTTGCCCTCCAGCTGCATGGTGCCGTGGCTCGGGCGGAAATTGCCGGCGATCATCTTGACCAGCGTCGACTTGCCGGCGCCGTTGTCGCCCATCAGGCCGACGACCTCGCCGGCTTCCAGCGAGAACGAGACGTCGTTGACCGCCTGGATGGCGCCGAAATGCTTCGAGATGTTGGCGAGATCGAGAACCGACACCAGCCTTATGCCTCCCCACTTGTTGCACAGCTATCGCCGGCCCGGCCGGCGCCGCTTGCGTCCTGCCCCGTCCATCTCCTCCCGAACGGCGCATTCACGCATTTAGGCGAAAGCGGACGAGGGCGTCAATCAATTGTCAGACGATTAATTTCGAGACTCGACAAAAAATCTGTTTTGTAGGACAAATAGGAATTGACGCTGGCGAAAAGCCGATATTAGCTAAGTCTCGGAGGAAGACCTTGCCCATCGTCCGTCTATCCGGCGGAGGCGGGCAAATGGTTTGAAGATCAAGGATCCGGCTGCGCCGGTATTCGGGCAAACGGATCGGCAAATGCTTATCAGCACGGCCCAGGACGCGAGCGTCAGAAAGTGCTCGCCGTGGTTCCTGCGCATCCGGGCTGATCAGTGTGGCGGGCACGCGGTGTCCGTCTGTTTCAAGGGAGGACTGATATGAGGAAAACACTTTTGCTCGCCGCCGTCGCCGCCATGGCGTTGGGCGCCGGGCCGGCTTTGGCCAAGAAACAGCTCGTCATCGTCGTGAAGGGTCTCGACAATCCGTTCTTCGAAGCCATCCATCAGGGCTGCGAGAAGTGGAACAAGGAAAACGCCAGCTCGGAATATGAGTGCTTCTACACCGGTCCGGCATCGACCTCGGATGAAGCCGGCGAAGCGCAGATCGTGCAGGACATGCTGAGCAAGCCAGACACGGCGGCGATGGCGATCTCGCCGTCGAACGCGCCGCTGATCGCGCAGACGATCAAGAGCGCCAATCCGTCGATCCCGATCATGACCGTCGACGCCGACCTTGCCAAGGGAGACGCAGCCCTTCGCAAGACCTATCTCGGCACCGACAACTACCTGATGGGCAAGAAGATCGGCGAGTACATCAAGAAGGCCAAGCCGAATGGCGGCACGATCTGCACCATCGAGGGCAATCCGGCGGCCGACAACATCCTGCGCCGCGCGCAAGGCATGCGCGATGCGCTGTCGGGCAAGGAGGGCCTTGCGGCACTTGCCGGCGAAGGCGGCTGGACCGAGGTCGCCGGTTGCCCGGTGTTCACCAATGACGACGGCGCCAAGGGCGTGCAGGCGATGACCGACATCCTCGCCGCCAATCCGAAGCTCGACGCCTTCGGCATCATGGGCGGCTGGCCGCTGTTCGGCGCCCCGCAGCCCTATCGCGACCTGTTCAAGCCGATGGCCGACAAGATCGCCAAGAACGATTTCGTCATCGGCGCCGCCGACACGATCGGCGACGAGGTGGCGATCGCCAAGGAAGGCCTGGTGACCGCGCTGGTCGGCCAGCGGCCGTTCGAAATGGGCTACAAGGCGCCTTCGGTGATGCTCGACCTCGTCGGCAACAAGAAGGTCGACGATCCGGTCTTCACCGGCCTTGACGAATGCACCAAGGAAACAGCCGACACCTGCATCCAGAAGTAGGCGCCGCTGCATCCGAAACCATCGAAAAGGAGGGGGCGCCCACAAGGCGCCCCCGATTTCTTTCAACGCCAGCTTGTCCTGTCGACAGGGCAGGGCGCGCTTGCCGCTCCTTTGTTTACGCAATTCCGGCCGGAAGGCTACGGCGAAGGCGCCGAGCCCAACCGCTACGCGCTTTTCCTGGAATTGCTCGTCAGATCTTCTGCTTCACGCCGTCCTTCGAAGGCATCAGGTCGACGCCGTTGAGCTTGCCGATATGGGTTGCGAGCATCGGCACATACTGCTCGGCGGGGCCGGTGGCGAAGGCGGTCGCAAAGGAATTCTTGGTGGCGTTGCCGAGCGGGTTGGCGATACCGGCCGCGCCCGCCATCGATTCCAGATAGGTCAGGTCCTTGAAGGCATTGGCGATGCTGAACTTGTGGGCGTCGCGGTCGCCCTCCAGCGTCCAGCGCATGAAGGTCTGGTAGAAGCCGCAATCCATGCGGCCGTTGCGGATGACGCTGTCGAAGCGCGGCGGCGAGATGCCGACTTTCTCGGCCAGAGCCAGCGCCTCGGAATAGATGGCGGCATAGCCCAGCGAGATGAAGTTGTTGAGCAGCTTCATGCGGTGGCCGTCGCCGGTGTCGCCGATATGGACGATGCGGCCGGCCCAGGTCTCGATCACCGGCTTCAGCCTGGCGAACACCGCGTCCGGCGCGCCGACCATGGCGTCGAGCGTGCCTTCCCAGGCCTCCTTCGGCGTGCGGCTGAGCGGCGCATCGACATAGTCGACACCGAGCGCCTTGAGCTCGGCGGCGAGCGCCACGGTCGAGACCGGATCGGAGGTCGAGCAATCGACGACGACCGAGCCTTGTTTCAGGCCCTCTTTCAGTCCGCCGGGACCGCGGATGATCACCTCCACCTCGCGCGAGCCGGTGACGCAGATGAAGACGATGTCGGAGGCAGCCGCCACTTCCTTGGACGTGGCCACCTCCCTGGCGCCGCGCCCCAAAAGGTCTTCCGCCGGCTTGCGGTTCTTGCGGCCGAGAAAGGTCAGCGGATAGCCCTGGTCGACGATGTTCTTGGCGATGCCGTGCCCCATCAGGCCAAGGCCGATGAAACCGATGTTCTCGCGGGCAGCGGTGGTGCTCATGTCGTCTCTTCCCTGTCTTTCGTGGTGACGGTCGCCCGCGCCCGGGCGATTGCCGAGAAGGTTTCCGCGGATCGCGGTGGCGGGCGATTGCGGAATACCATATTGTCTGACAATACACATAATTTCCGAGCATTGTGGAGAGCAAAATGACGAAGCGGATCATGTTCACCGGCGGCAGCGGCAAGGCTGGCCGGCATGTCGTCGAGTATCTGGTCGAACACGGCTGCCAGGTGCTCAACATCGACACCAAGCCGCTCGACAATCCGAAGGTGCGCACGCTGATCACCGACATCACCGACAGCGGCCAGGTCTTCAACGCGCTGTCGAGCTATGCGGGGCTGCATGAGTTCGACCCATCGCTGCGGGCGCAGCCGGTGGACGCAGTGGTGCATTTTGCCGCCATCCCGCGCATCATGATCACGCCCGACAACGAGGTGTTCCGCATCAACGCGATGGGCACCTACAATGTCATCGAGGCGGCGGTGAAGCTCGGCATCCGCAAGGTCATCATCGCCTCCTCGGAGACGACCTACGGCCTGGTCTTCGCCAACGAGCCGCGCAATCCGACGCATTTCCCGCTCGACGAGGACTATGACGTCGACCCGATGGATTCTTACGCGCTGTCGAAGATCGTCAACGAGAAGACGGCGCGGGCCTTCGCGCTGCGCAGCGGCTTCGACATCTATGCGCTGCGCATCGGCAACGTCATCGAGCCGCATGAATATTCACTGTTCCCGAAATGGTTCGCCGATCCCGGCTTCCGCAAGCGCATCGCCTGGAGCTACATCGATGCGCGCGATCTCGGCCAGATCACCTTGCGCGCCATCGAGAAGGATGGGCTGGGCTACCAGGTGTTCAACGCGGCCAATGACGACACCTCTTCGGACCTGCCGACAGCGGAGCTGTTGAAGCGCTTTTATCCAGGCGTGCCGGTCAAGGTGGAGCTTGGCGAATATGAGACGCTGCTTTCGAACCGCAAGGCGCGGGATGTGCTTGGCTTCCGGCCCGAGCACAGCTGGCGCAAATACGTCAAAACGGCGTGAGGCGGCGGCAAATGCCTGTTGATCTGTGCACATCTTCGCGGGTTACCGCA
This sequence comes from Mesorhizobium sp. CNPSo 4661, assembly GCF_057784215.1. Lineage (NCBI taxonomy): Bacteria > Pseudomonadati > Pseudomonadota > Alphaproteobacteria > Hyphomicrobiales > Phyllobacteriaceae > Mesorhizobium > Mesorhizobium sp. CNPSo 4661. Next base: position 213,880 of record NZ_JBWGIO010000014.1, read on the forward strand.
AAGCGGGCCTGCCGTGCTTGACAGCTTCTGAAAACGGGATTTTCTGGGCTATATGCGGGACGCGAAGCCGAACAACGAAAAGAAGCCGACGAAGGCCGTAGCCGCGGAGCGTCCGGCCGGCGTTCGACGGGCCAATGCGCCGCGCATGCCGGGCGCCAGCGTGCATACGTCCTTGGCCAGCGAAATTGGTCTTCGGATCGTGCGCGGCGACTATCCGCCGGGCACTATCCTGCCCAATGAAGCGAAATGGTCGGAGACCTTCGATGTCAGCCGCTCGGCGGTGCGCGAGGCGATCAAGATGCTGATGGCGAAGAGCCTGCTGGCCTCCCGGCCGAAGATTGGCAGCTGGGTCGAGCCGAAGGAACGCTGGAACCTGCTCGACCGTGACGTGCTGTCCTGGTACGCGACGTCTCCAGACCGCGAGGTTTTCCTCAAGACTGTGCAGGAGTTCCGCCATATCATCGAGCCGGAGGCAACGGCCTTCGCGGCGCTGCGGCGCACCGAGGAGCAGATGGCCGAGATCAGCCAGGCCTGCCGCGAGATGGGGGAGGCGACCAACCTGCAGGAGCGGACCCGGGCCGACACGCGTTTTCACCTCGCCATCCTCAGGGCTTCGGGCAACGACCTCTTGGTGCCGCTCGGCGTCCTGATCGAATCCGCCTTCGACCATCTCTTCACCTACACGACGCGCGAACTGGACGATCTGCAGCACGCCCAGAAGCTGCACGAGGCGATCGAGCGGAACATCCGCCTGAAGCGGCCCGATGCGGCGCGCAACGCGGTCCGCAAGCTGCTGGCGAATACCGACGAAGTCATTCAGTCTCGTTAAGGTCTTGTACTGGGCCAGTTCTCCAGCACAGAAACTTTGACCGCTGCCCATGCGTGCGTTGGCAGATCCCATGCCTTGGCGGTTGGCCGAGACGCGCCTATCGCGGTCGTCATCCACGGGCGGAGCAAGGAGCGAAGCGACGCGCGCAGACCCGAGGATCCATGCCTTGACTTGGAAGCGCCGCGGCGGTCCAGAATTCTGCACCGTTGTACACTTCGGTCGAGGTAACGGCATGGATTCTAGGGTCTACGCTTCGCTTCGCGTAGCTCCGCCCTAGAATGACGAGATTTGGGGGTCTTCAGCTCATCGCCAGCGTTTGCGCTGACTACCCCAACGGACGTTGATAGCCTTGCCCGACAAGTCTGCAATCCCTGTGTTGAGGAACTGGTGCTAGCCGCTCCCAGCAACCCTCATCCCTGCTTCTCGCGGCCGAAGGCGGCGCGGAGTTCGTCCTTCGCTTTTTCCAGCACCTTCTTGCGCTCTTCGGGCAGGTTCTTGCCGGCCCGGTTGATGTAGAAATTCAACATCGACATGGCGGACTGGAACGGCTCGGCCTTGCGGCGGTCGCTGTGCTCGGCCGAACGTTTCAGTGATGCGGCGATCTTCCTGGCGTCGTCGGATTCGAAGACGTGGTCTTCGAGGTCCATCGCGTTGCTGTGTTCGGTCACGTCAGCTGACCATTTTTTCGTAGCGGTCATGGCGAACTCCTTCCATCAGGCAAACTCCGTGAGGCGAGGCGGGTTCCCGGTTCTGGAGCCACCGATTTGCCGGTCGTGGCGCTGCTCGGTCCGGGAAATGCGCCGATAGTGCGGTTCAAACGCGCGATCTCGAAGAAATCGCGCACAGGAGACGCCGTGACGACAGTTCCAGCAAACGCGGCAAACAGCGCCGGCGTCGACAGTGTCTATGCATGGACGCGGCTAGCCGTCTCCCTGCTGCTGGCCACGATCGGCGGCGTCGGCACCTGGGCGGTGGTCGTGGTCCTGCCCGCGGTGCAGGCCGAATTCGGCGTCGACCGCGCCGCCGCCTCGATGCCCTATACCGCGACCATGGTGGGGTTTGCCGCCGGCAACGCGCTGATCGGGCGCGCCATCGACCGCTTTGGGTACTGGATACCGGCACTTGCCGCTTCGCTCGCGCTTGGCGCGGGTTTTCTGTTGGCGTCGCTCGCCAATTCCATCCTGGGCGTCACGCTTGCTCAAGGCCTGCTGATCGGCGTCGGCTGTTCGGCGATCTTCGGGCCGCTGATCGCCGACGTCTCGCACTGGTTCAGCCGCCGCCGTGGCGTCGCGGTGACGGTGGCGGCGTCAGGTAATTACATTGCCGGGGCGGTCTGGCCGACGATCATGCCTTACGTGATGCAAGGCCATGGCTGGCGCTTCACCTATGCGGCGATCGGCGTCGTCTGCCTCGTCACCATGGTGCCGCTGGTCTTGCTGTTGCGCCGACGCGCGCCACATGAAGGGACTTCCGGCGCGCCGCGCGGCCGGCCGGTGCAGCCGATCTCGCTGTCGCCTGCGCAATTGCAGGTCCTGCTGGTGATTGCCGGCTTTGGCTGCTGCATGGCGATGTCGATGCCTCAGGTGCATATCGTCGCCTATTGCATGGACCTCGGCTACGGCGTCGCGCATGGCGCCGACATGCTGTCGATCATGCTGGCGGCCGGCGTCGTCAGCCGCATCGGCTCCGGCTTCCTCGCCGACCGCATCGGCGCGGTGAAGACGCTGCTGATCGGCTCGGCGCTGCAGTGCCTGTCGCTGCTGTTCTACATCCCCTTCGACGGGCTTGCCTCGCTCTATGTCGTCTCGCTGGTCTTCGGCCTGTCGCAAGGCGGGATCGTGCCTTGCTATGCCATCATCGTGCGCGACTATATGCCGGCAAAAGAGGCCGGCCAGCGCGTCGGCATCGTGCTTATGGCGACGATCTTCGGCATGGCGGTGGGCGGCTGGATGTCGGGCTGGATCTACGACCTCACCGGTTCCTACGCCGCCGCCTTCCTGAACGGGATCGGTTGGAACCTCGTCAACCTCGGAGCCATCGTGCTTTTGATGTGGAAAGCCAACCGACGCGCTGCCGCGATCGCCTGACGTATCGATAGGCCTGGCGCCGAAGTCGGGTTGCTTGACAATGGTCGGCGCATGCGCGACCCCAATCGGCAATGCTGACTTGGTGGGCTGACTTGGTGGCGCGATGACACGGACGCCGATCCTGATGGTGCGGCCGCGCGTGGCAGACGGGGGGACAAGGCGTTGACCAAGCCGCGTTCCCGTCGTGGCGGCGGCCGTCCGACCATTGCCGATGTGGCGCGCAAGGCCGGTGTCGGCGCGATCACGGTGTCGCGCGCGCTGCGTGAGCCCGGGCGGGTGTCGGAGGATCTGCGACGGCAGATACAGGCCGCGATCGACGAACTCGGCTACGTGCCCGACCCGAATGCCCGCGCGCTTGCCTCGGCGCGGGCGGAGGTGTTCGGCGTGCTGGTGCCTTCGCTGACAAACAACGTCTTCGCCGAAGTGGTGCGCGGCATCTATGACAGCCTTACCGACAGCCCGTTCCGCATCCAGATCGGCAACACCCATTATTCGGGCCTCGAGGAAGAGCGGCTGTTGCAGGTTTTCGGATTGCAACGCCCGGCGGCGCTGATCGTGGCCGGCATCGACCAGACGCTTGGCGCGAGACGCCTGCTGGAGAATGCCGGCTGTCCGGTGGTGCAGGTGATGGAAACCGGGCCGGACCCGATCGACATGATGGTTGGCTTCTCGCATTTCGACGGCGGCAAGACGGCCGCCGAGCACCTTCTGCAAGCCGGATATCGCAAGATCGGCTTTATCGGCGCGCGGATGGATCCGCGTTCGCAACGGCGGCTTGCCGGCTATTGCGCCGCCATGGAGGCCGCCGGGGAGTTCGATGCGCGGCTGATCACCACGACGCCCGTGCCGTCAAGCGTGTCGCTGGGGCGCGAGTTGTTCCGCGACGCGCTGGCCAAGATGCCGACGCTGGATGGCGTATTCTGCAACAATGACGATATCGCGCTCGGCGTTCTGTTCGAATGCCATCGCGCGTCGCTCGACGTGCCGAAGCAGATCGGAATTGTCGGCTTCAACGATCTCGACATGATGCAGGTGTCGTTTCCCTCGATCACCAGCGTGCGCACGCACCGCTATGAAATCGGCACCCGCGCCGTCGCCATGGCGCTGGCGGCGATAGCCGGAAACCGGCCGGACCGGCGGATCGTCGACCTCGGTTTCGAGCTGATGCGGCGCGAGAGCACCCAGCGCTGACAACACGGAAAATCGGGCTCTGAATAACACGGAAAAATGACGAAGGCGGCGCTTTACAGCCTCGTATGGTAGCGCTACCATTTGTCTGTAAAATCAACATCCGGCGGGGATCTGCTTTGTTTATTATACATAAGCAACAGCCAATGCTTGTTTTTTATGTATAATATGATAGTTCTCTAAATTGCCGGGAGTGTTGAGGGGGAGAGGAGGATCAGGGCGACGCGCTCGTCCCGTGAGGGCGTTTGGCCGCGCGGAGGATGCCAGCCTGTAGCGCCAGGATTCATTACAAGCAGAACTGCAACTGGGAGGAATATCGATGATCAAGTCACTCGTTGGCGGCGTCATTGCCGCCACTGCATTCGTCATGCTGGGTTCGTCGGCGATCGCCGGACCTGAAGTGGTCAAGGGACCCGCGGCCGAGCCGGATTGCTTCGCGCCCTGGGCGGCCGACACGCAGTTTTTCAAGTTTCCGAAGAAAGACGGTCCTTACCGTATCGCGCTTGCCAACGGCTACATCGCCAACACCTGGCGCATCCAGATGATCCAGACGGCCAAGGCCTATGCGGCGCAACCCGATGTCGCCAAGAAGCTCAAGGAATTCAAGGTCGTGTCGACCGGTGAGGATGTGCCGGCGCAGATCTCGGCGATCAACAACTTCATCGATTCCGGCTTCGACGCAATCGTCGTCAACGCCCAGAATCCAACCGCCTTCGGGCCGGTCATCAAGCGCGCCAAGGAAGCCGGCGTCGTCCTCGTCGCCTTCGACAACATCCTCGACACCAAGGACGCCATCAACGTCAATGTCGACCAGAAGGGCCTCGGCGAGCTCTGGGGCAAATGGCTGGTCGCGCACGTGCCGAACGGCGGCAAGGTGCTCGAGGTCCGCGGCGTTGCCGGCACCTCCGTCGACACCGACCGCCACAACGGCATCCACGAGGTGCTCGATGGATCGGGCAAGAAGTGGAACGTCACCGAGGTCGTCGGCAAGTGGGATGACGGCGTGGCGCAAAAGGCCACGGCCGATGCGATCGCTACCAGCGGGCCTTTCGACGGCATAACCGGGCAAGGCGGCGATACCGGCATCGTGCAGGCGATGATCGACGCCAAGCATCCATTCGTGCCATTCGGCGGCGAGACCGAGAATGGCTTCCGCAAATTCTGTGCCGCGCATGCGGGCGACGGGCTGAAATGCTCGTCCGCCGGCACCGGTCCGGCCCAGGTGGCGGTCGCCATCAAGACAGCGATCTCCGCGCTCGAAGGCAATGTCGTGCCGCAGTCGGTCAAGCTGCCTTTGGCAATCGTCGAGGATCCGAACTTCAAGGCTGGCCAGGATTATTTCCCCGACCAGTCCGACAACTTCTTCGTCGGCAACTCCTTCCCGACCTGCGGCATCAATTTCACCGCGCAGGAAATCATGGGCCAGACCAAGGAAAACAAATAGTCTGACTGGACGGTGTCGCGGCGAGCCCGCGGCACCGTCTCCTATCGCCAAATCGAAACCGGCCGGGGAGGGCTGATGGACGGCGCGGCTCCGCTCTTCCGCATGGAGGGCATATCCAAGCGCTATGGCGGCGTGCGGGCCTTGGAAAAGGCCGACCTGACGGTGACCGCCGGCGACATCCACGCCATTCTCGGTGAGAACGGCGCCGGCAAGTCGACGCTGATCAAGGTCATGGCAGGCGTCGTGGCGCCCGACGAAGGCACGATGACGCTCGATGGGCGCGCGGTGAGTTTCGCTTCGCCGGCCGCGGCCAATCAGGCCGGCATCGTTTGCATCTTCCAGGAACTGTCGCTCATTCCCGAATTGAGCGTCGCCGACAACATCGTCATTTCCGACCCACCGAAACGCTTCGGCATGATCGACCGCAAGGCGCAGAGGCGCATCGCCGAACAGGCGCTGGCGCGTGCCGGCGCTTCCGACATCCATCCGCGCGCCCTGGTCAAGGACCTGCCGCTGTCGCGCCGGCAGATGGTGGAGATCGCCAAGGCGCTGGCCCGCAAGCCGCGCATCCTGATCCTCGACGAAGCGACCTCGGCGCTGACCGCGGCGGATGTCGCCAAGGTCTTCGAGGTGTTGAAGCGGCTACGCTCGGAAGGGCTGGCGCTGCTCTACATCTCGCACCGCATGAACGAGATCGCGGAACTCGCCGACCATTGCACGGTGTTCCGCAACGGCCGCAACGTCGCCAGCTACGCCGCTGGCTCGAAGAGCGACAATGAGGTGGTCGAGCTGATGATCGGCCGCGAGTACAGCCATATCTTTCCGCCGAAACCCGCTGTCGCTCCGACCGCGACGCCTGTACTCGAAGCGCGCAACCTCTCCTGGGCAGACCGGCTCGACAACATCTCGCTGAGTGTCAGGGCAGCGGAAGTCGTGGGCCTCGGTGGTCTCGACGGGCAGGGGCAGCGGGAATTGCTGCTCGCCTTTTTCGGCGTGCTGCGTGGCCTTTCAGGCGAGATCCTGATCGACGGTAAACCTGTTTCGATCGCCAGCCCGACCGCGGCCAGCCATGACCGCATCGGCATGGCGCTGATCCCCGAGGATCGCAAGACCGAAGGGCTGATGCTGCCGATGACGGTGCGCGAGAACCTGTCCTTCGCAGCGCTCGACAGGTTGTCGAAAGCAGGCATCATCGACCGCGCCGCCGAGCAGCGGCTGATCGACGACATGGTCGGGCTGCTCGCCATCAAGACGGCGGGCCTCGACATTCCTGTCGGCGCGCTGTCCGGCGGCAATCAGCAGAAGGTGGTCATCGCCAAATGGCTGATGCGGCAGCCGCGCATCATCCTGCTCAACGATCCGACGCGCGGCATCGATGTCGGCACCAAGCAGGAGCTCTACCAATTGATGCGCAAGCTGGCGGATGCCGGCGCCGCGATCCTGTTCTATTCGACCGACTATGACGAACTGATCGGCTGCTGCGACCGCGTGCTGGTGCTCTATGACGGCGCGGTCAAGCGCGAGCTGGTCGGCGACGCGATCACCGAGCACTCGCTGATCGCCAGCGCGCTCAACATCCATGACGATGATACCCGCATCGGGCTGGGAGGGAAGGCGTGAAGGACTGGCGCTACTTAATGGCCGAGCAGCGCGGGACGCTTTTAGCCTTCGGCATCTTCATCGTCATGTTCGCCATCTACAGCGCGAACCATCCAGCCGGCTTCACGGCCAATGTCGTGCAGACGGCCGCCAACAAGGGCGTGTTGCTCGCTTTCGTCGCCATGGCGCAGACATTGGTGGTGATCACCGCCGGCATCGACCTGTCGGTCGGCATGATCTTCACGCTGACCAACTGCATGGCTTCCTGGCTGGTGGTCGGCACCGGTCTCGAAACCGCCTTCGGCGCGTTGGCGGTGCTCGGCACCGGGCTCGCCTGCGGGGCGGTCAACGGCGCCATCGTCATCTACGGCCGATTGCAGCCGATCGTCGCCACCATCGCCACGGGCGCCGTCTTTTTCGGTCTGGCGCTGCTTTTGCGTCCGGTTCCCGGCGGCTCGGTCAACGAGGACCTTGCAGATTTCCTGACCGGGCGTTTCTTCGGCGTGGTGCCGGCAAGCCTCGTGGCGCTGCTCGTCGTCGTGCTTGTCGTCTGGGTGCCCTTCAGCCGCTCCGAACTCGGGCGCGCCGCTTATGCGGCGGGCTCGTCGGAGACCGCGGCTTACATGTCCGGCGTGCCGATCCGCAGGGGCAAGTTTCTTGCCTACACGCTTGCCGGCCTGCTGGCGTCGATCGGCGGCCTGTTCCTGACCTTCTTCACCTATACGGGGGAGGCGGCCTATGCCAGCGGCAACGCCTATACGTTGTTTTCGATCGCCGCCGTCGTGCTTGGCGGCGTCTCGCTGTTCGGCGGCAAGGGTAGCGCCATCGGCGCGATCTTCGGCGCGCTCGCCTTCCGCACCATCGGCGACCTCTTGTTCGTCTTCGATTTCGATCCGCTCTGGCAGCCGCTGTTCCAGGGCGTTATCCTGTTGATCGCGGTCAGCCTCGGCGCCTTCGCGCTGTTTCGGGTGCGCAACCGGCTGGAGTGGTTCCTGTGAGCGAGACGACGCTTGGCGGCATTGCCGGCCGCATGCCCAAGTTTCTGCGACGAGCCGATCCGGCTGTCGTCACCGCCTTTGCCTGCATCGTGCTGCTGCTTTTCCTCGGCAGCCTCTATTCGCGCAGCTTCCTATCGCCTGAATATCTGCTGCAGCAGTTGAAGGTCGCATCCTTCCTCGGCGTCATCGCCACCGGGATGATGCTGGTCATCCTGCTCGGCCAGATCGACCTCTCCGTGCCATGGGCTGTGGCGGCAGGCGCCATGATGGCCTGCGCGGCGGCCGCCTACGGGTCGGTCGGCATTGCTCTCGCCATCCCCTTCGGCGTCCTGTGCGGCGTGGCGATCGGCATCGTCAACGGCATCGGTGTCGCCTATCTGCGCATCCCCTCGATGATCATAACTCTGGCTACCAACGCGGTCGCGCAAGGGCTGATGGTGGTCTACACGGGCGGCTTCTCGCCACAGGATTCGGCGACTGCGGCTATGCGCTATCTGGCGACCGGCTTCACCATTCCGGGCGTTCCCAATGCCGTCATCATCTGGGCGCTGATCGGCGCCGCGATGGTCTTCGTGCTGACCCGCACCAGCTTCGGCCGCGCCGTCTACGGCATCGGCAACCGCGAGCGCGCCGCCTACCTTTCCGGCATCGACACGCGCCGCATCGTGATGATCGCTTTCGCCGTCTCCGGCGGCCTGTCGGCCTTTGGCGGCGTGCTTCTGGCCGGCTACGCGTCCAAGGCGGCGCAATCCATGGGCGATGCCTATCTGCTGCCGTCGATCGCCGCCGTCGTGCTTGGCGGCACGTCGATCCTGGGCGGGCGCGGCTCCTATCTGGGCACCGTGGCCGGCGTGATCCTGATCACGCTCCTGCAATCGATCCTCTCGGTCATGCAGATGCCGGAAGCGGGGCGGCAGATCATCTATGGCGTCGTCATCGTCGCCATGCTGCTGCTCTACGGGCGCGCGCCGGCTAGCCGCTGACCGTGGATGAGGCCAGCGCAAGACCGCGGACCCCGGAGCTTCGCATGAACGATCTTCGGACGGCGCCGGCCATTGTCGTGATGGGTGTTGCGGGTTGCGGCAAGACGGCCGTCGGCGAGGCGCTCGCCAAGGCTCTCGGCGCCGACTTCATCGAAGGAGACCGGCTGCATCCGCCGGAGAACGTGGCGCGCATGGCGCGCGGCGAGCCGCTGACGGACGCGCTGCGCGAGGGCTGGCTCGACGCCATAGGCGAGCGTATCGCGACCTCGGTTGCCGGCAAACGGAAAGCGGTGGCGGCGTGCTCGGCGCTGAAGCGCGCCTATCGCGACCGGCTGAGCCGCTTCTGCCCGGACACAGTCTTCCTCTATCTGAAGATCGATCGCGAGACCGCCTGGCGGCGCGTCGCCAATCGCAAGGGCCATTTCATGCCCGCAAGCCTGGTTGACAGCCAGTTCGCCACGCTGGAAGAGCCGGCGGCCGACGAACGGGCCGTGACGGTCGACGGAACGCGAAGTGTTGCCCAGATTCTGAAAGGGATCGTGAGTTAATGCATGTCGCGCAAAAGTGACCTCGGTTTTGCGGCAACGACATGCATCAAACAAAGGACCTAAAGCGCGTCGCCTGAAAATCCGTTTCAGCGCGCCGCGCTTTAGGGCAGCAGCCCCGGGCGCTTCAGGCGCCGTCATTGCCGATCGCGGCCTCGGTTGGCCGCTCGGTCAGCCGCGTGGCGCTCGACCAGGCCATCATCTGCTCCGGACAGAGTTTGAGCGTTTCCAGCATATGGTCGCGCTTCGACAGGATGTATCGCGCCTGGACTGCGAGGTTCTTCGCGGTGGTGTCCCTTGCCGGCGCCGCCGTCATCTGTGGACCCGCGCTCAGCACGTTGACGATCGCCCGATACTGGCGAAAGGGCACTGTCTCGATGGTCGCCATATGAAATAGCGCCGCACCCGCGCGCGCGGCGAAGTTTGCCGGCGCCGAGGCAAGGTGGGTCCAGCCGCGTTCGCCCATGGCGGCCTCGGTGAAGGCGGAGCCGGCATAGACGGTGTTGGTCATCAGCACCACGCCGTTTGCCTTCAGGGTCTTCTGGATGCGCGTGGTGACCTGATAGGCGTCGGTGCGCTCAAAGACGATCCGGCTTTTCAGGAAGCGGTTCTCGACCTTGACCAGCGGCGGGTTGATCACGCGCAGGCCGAAAGTGCTGGGGGAGAAGCCGTGGTACTGCGCGCTTACCTGATGGGCATCGACACCGGCTTCATGCAGGGCGCGCTTGCCGATGATCGTCTGCGCCGCGAACTGGTCGCACCATATGATGGCGCCGCGACCGTTGCGCAAGGCCCCTTGCAGGGCCTCGAGGCCTTCCAGCCTGATCGCCGGCGACCAACGCCAGCCGGCGACGAGATGCGCCGCAAGCACCAGCCGTCGGGTATGAAGAGCGGCAAGCTGTGCTTCGAACATGCTTTTCGTGTCGACGGCATCGCCGAGCACGGCCTTCACCGCGACGTCGTAACGGGCAAAATCCTTGCGAAAGTGGCGCTTGCGCCTGAACCCGGACGCCCAGCCGCAGATGGGGCCCCACCAGGAGACCGGCAGCGTCGCGGCCACGCCGAGATAGAAACAGGACAACAGGCTTTCGCGCAGGTCCTGATTGGAGAAGCGACGCAGCTTTCCGGGGCGGACAATCTTGCGGCTGAAGAAACGAACAGACTCATTGCGCTCCGGCACCGGAACATCGGCAATGATCTCGGTGTGATAGATGTCGCTCGACGATGGCTGCCGGTTGGCTTTGCGGGAATTGCCGAGCCAAGGCAGCCTCATGCGTCAGAGCCCCGTTTCATCCTCAGCCGCTTTACTGCGTAGAGAGCGGGCAAGCAACCGATTGAGCTGCTGTCAGGACCGGGTCGCTTCAAATCTGCGAGGTGAGTTCCGCCGGAAAATCGTCGTTGTCGGCGTCGCGCATAGCGGCGAGGCTTCGGTTGTCGAGCACCTCGGCGATCGCCTGGCGCACTTCCAGCATCATGTGGCGAACCTGGCACGTGGCCTCGTCGCAATCCTCGCAGCGCTGGTATTGCGTGCGGCTGGCGCATGGGATCGGCGCCAGCGGGCCGTCGAGCACGCGCACGACATGGCCGATCTTGATCTCGGAAGCAGGCCGGGCGAGGCGATAGCCGCCTTCCTTGCCCTTGCGGCTCTGGACGAAACCGGCATTGCGCAACTCGCCCAGGATCGCATCCAGGAATTTCTTCGGGATGTTGTTGGCGACGGCGATGTCGTTGACGAATGCAAGCTGGCCAGCTGGCAGGCTGGAAAGATGCACGAGGGCCTTGAGGCCGTATTTGCCTTTTTTGGTCAGCATGCCCGATTCAGTTCATCAAACCCCAATGGGCCTGCATCTGGCGGTTGTTTGTGTGCAAATCATGACAGTTTGACCGTCTAACGCCGCCTGGCCCAATAATTTGCCAGGCAGCTTAGGCACAAACGCGTTGATTCTTCGTAACGTTTTTCACGTTGGGTCGGGATTTCCCCTGCGAACTCATGCGACCCGCTTACAACAAGAAAGCGGCAAAGCCGGCTTCCCTGCTCTTCCTGATTGTGCAGCTTTTTCAGCGGCTGCCATAGGCCTGATCGAGCAGCCCGCCCGCGGCGAAATGCTCCTTCTGCACCTTGTCCCAGCCGCCGAACACGTCCTCTACCGTCAGCAGCCTGACGTCCGGAAAGTCGGCCTTGTGCTTGGCGGCGACCGTCGCGTCGCGTACCCGCAAGCCGTTCCGGGCCGCAATCTCCTGGCCGTCGGCCGTGTAGAGGAAGTCGAGATAGGACTTGGCGAGATCGCGGCTGCCATGCTCGTCGGCGACCTTGTCGACGACCGCTACGGGGAACTCGGCCAGCAGGCTGACCGAAGGCGTGACCTGCTCGAACTTGTCGTCGCCATACTCCTTGCGGATGCCGCGCGTCTCCGACTCGAAGGTGATCAACACGTCACCGATCTCACGCTGGACGAAAGTGGTGGTGGCGGCACGGCCGCCAGTGTCGAAGATCGGCACGTTGTTGAAGAGCTTGGTGATGAACTCCTTCACCTTGGCATCGTCGCCCTTGAAGGCTTCCTTGGCGTAGGCGGTGGCGGCGAGATAGGTGTAGCGCGCATTGCCGGATGTCTTCGGGTTTGGGAAAATCACCTGCACGTCGTCCCGTACCAGATCGTTCCAGTCCTTGATGTGCTTGGGATTGCCCGCGCGGACAAGGAACGAAGGCAGCGAATAAAAGGGCGAGGCGTTGTCCGGGAAATCCTTCTGCCAGTCGGCCGAGACCAAGCCCTTCTTGACCAGGAAATCGACGTCGGTGACCTGGTTGAAAGTGACGACATCGGCGCCAAGACCTTCGGCGATGGCGCGCGCCTGCGCCGAGGTGCCGGCATGCGACTGATCGATGGTGACGCCGGGGCGCTTGGCGATGAAGGCCTTGTTGATGTCGACGAACAGCTCGCGGCCGACGTCATAGGAGGCATTCAAAAGCTTGTCGGCCGACCAGGCTTGGGAGGACGCGAGGACGAGGCCGGCAAAAGCCGCGAGGCCGAGCAATAGACGCTTCATGAAAAGGGACTCCTTGGAAATGGGTCGAAGCTATGCCGCGACCATAGTCGGGAAAGCCCGGTCCGACGAGGCATGCGCCCAGAGAGGCGAGCGAGGGTTTGGAAAATATCTCGTCGAAACAGCGCTTTGCTAGGATTTTCTTCCAAGCAGATTCATGGATGGCGCCAGGCTGGGGCGCCGGAGCCGGCGTCAGGGTGATAGACAGATCAGGACGTGGGAAAAAGCTTCCAGCGTCGTGGCCTGAAAGCCACCCGGCTCTTCTGCGCGGCGGGATGGTCGACAGGCAGCTCGATTTCGACGCGCTGGCGCTCGCCGCCGATCTCGAGCTCAACCCTTCTGGTGCCGGCGACGCGGCGGCTGGCGGCAACAGTGCCGGCGATGCAGCCGCTGCAGCCGTCGAGCAGATCGACGTCATGCGGGCGGAAGTGGAGCACCGCCTCGCCGGACGGCGCATGCGGCGCCTGGAGGCCGATCGGCCGGTCAGCGATCCACACCTCGCCGTTCTCGACCCGGACCGGCAGCGAGCTGGACTCGCCGATGAAGGAGTAGACGAAGGGCGAGTTCGGCGTGTCGTAGATATCGTCGGCGGTGCCGACCTGCTCGATGCGGCCCTGGCTCATGACCACGACGCGGTCGGCGAGCTCCAACGCTTCTTCCTGGTCGTGCGTAACGAACACGGTCGTGTGGCCGGTGCGGTCATGGATCTCGCGCAGCCAACGGCGCAACTCGCGGCGAACCTGCGCGTCGAGCGCGCCGAACGGTTCGTCGAGCAGAAGCACCTTCGGCTCGATCGCCATGGCGCGGGCCAAAGCCACGCGCTGGCGCTGGCCGCCGGAAAGCTGCGCCGGATAGCGCTTTTCCAGCCCCGACAGCTGGACGAGGTCGAGCAGCTCCAGCGCGCGGCGGCGGATTTCCTGCCCCGACGGCCTTGCGGCGCCGTGCCGGACCTTTAGGCCGAAGCCGATATTGTCGGCGACCGTCATATGGCGGAACAGCGCGTAATGCTGAAAGACGAAGCCGACATTGCGCTCCTGGATCGACTTCTGCGAAGCGTCTTCGTCGCCGAAGAAGATCGCGCCCTTGGTCGGCCGCTCCAACCCGGCGATCAGGCGAAGCAGCGTCGTCTTGCCGGAGCCCGACGGGCCGAGCAGCGCGATGAGCTCGCCGGACTTGATGTCGAGCGACACGTCGTGGAGCGCCGGAAACCGCTCAAACTCCTTGCGCACGTTGACGACGCGAACTTCCATACAATTCCCTCGGTTCGTTCATGCTGCCGTTATTCCCAAAACGCCAGGCATTCGGGCGACAGCTATTTCTTCAGTGTCCGCGCGTCGCGGCGATCTCGGCGCCGTAGCGCATCTCGAGAAGCGTTTTCAAGACCAGCGTCACCAACGCCAGGCCGGCGAGCAGCGAAGCGACGGCAAAAGCGCCGACGGCGTTGTACTCGTTGTAGAGGATCTCGACATGCAATGGCATGGTGTTGGTGAGGCCGCGTATGTGGCCTGACACGACCGAGACCGCGCCGAACTCGCCCATGGCGCGTGCGTTGCAGAGCAGCACGCCGTAGAGCAGCCCCCATTTGACGTTGGGCAGCGTCACATACCAGAAAGCCTGCCAGCCGCTGGCACCGAGCGAAAGTGCTGCCTCTTCGTCGCCATTGCCCTGTTCCTGCATCAACGGGATGAGCTCGCGCGCGACGAAGGGGAAGGTGACGAAAATGGTTGCCAGAACGATGCCGGGCACGGCGAACAGGATCTGGATGCCATGCGCCTTCAACCAGGCACCGAGCAGCCCTTGCGCGCCGAACAGAAGCACATAGACCAGGCCCGAGATGACCGGCGAGACCGAGAAGGGCAGGTCGATCAGCGTGGTCAGGAAGGCCTTGCCCTTGAACTCGAACTTGGCGATGGCCCAGGCGGCCGAAAGGCCGAAGACGAGATTGAGCGGAACCGAGATCGCCGCCACCAGCAAGGTCAGCCGGATGGCGGAGCGCGTGTCGGCATCGCTGAGCGATTGGAAATAGGCGCCGACGCCCTTGGCGAAAGCCTCCTTGAACACGATGATCAGCGGCAAAAGCAGGAAGATGCCGAGAAAGACGAGCGTGACAACCGTCAGCGTGATGCGGACGGGGCGGCTTTCCGTGACCGCGGCCGAGCGGCTCTCGTGGTGCGGCTCGTAGGATTTGATCTCGGGATCAGCCATAGCGCTTGCGGCTCCATGTCTGCACGAGGTTGATGACCAAGAGCATCGCAAAGGACAGCGCCAGCATGATCGCGGCGATCGCGGTTGCGGCCGGGTAGTTGTATTCCTCCAGCCGGATGACGATCAGAAGCGGCGCGATCTCGGATTTGTAGGGCAGGTTGCCGGCGATGAAGATGACCGAGCCGTATTCTCCAACGCCACGCGCGAAGGCGAGCGAGAAGCCGGTGATGATGGCTGGTGCAAGACCGGGCAGAAGCACACGGCTGATGATCTGGAAGCGGCTGGCGCCAAGCGTCGCCGCTGCTTCCTCGACCTCCTTGTCGATCTCTTCCATGATCGGCTGGACGGTGCGCACGACGAAGGGCAGGCCGATGAACACCAGGGCCACGACGATGCCGAGCGGGGTGTAGGCGACCTTGAGGCCGAGAGGCATCAGCAATTTGCCGAGCCAGCCGGTCGGCGCATAGAGCGTGGTCAACGCGATGCCGGCGACCGCGGTGGGCAGCGCGAAGGGCAGATCGACCATGGCATCGACGATACGCCGGCCGGGGAAACGGTAGCGGACCAGCACCCAGGCGACGAGCGTCCCGAAAACGACATTGACTGCCGCGGCTATGAAAGCCGTGCCGAAGCTGATCTTGAGCGCCGTGAGGGTGCGCCGGTCGGTGGCCAAAGCCCAGAAATCGGTCCAGCCGAGCGCGGCCGAGCGCCAGATCAGCCCGGAGAGCGGGATGAGGATGATGAGCGTGAGGTAGGCAAGCGAGAAGCCGAGCGTCAGTCCGAAACCCGGAATGACACTCGGCTGCCTGAATCGCCACCCCGCGTGAGCGGGTGCTGTGGTCATGCTGTTCTGGATCGTCCCTTCTTACTCAACCAGATTGCAGTCGCCAGTCTTTGAGGCTCGGCCTCTCACTGGGCCGGCTTGTAGATCTGGTCGAATATACCACCGTCACCGAAATGGTAAGGCTGCGCTTTCTTCCAGCCGCCGAATTGCGGGTCGTCGATGGTGACCAGCTTGATCTCAGGCAGCTTGGCGAGGTCCTCGGCCGGAACCAGTTCGGGCTTGGCCGGGCGATAGTGGTTCTTGGCGATGATGGTCTGGCCCTCCTTCGAATAGAGATAGGAAAGATAGGCTTCGGCCACCTTGCGCGTGCCCTTGGCGTCGACATTGGCGTCGACGATGGCGACCGGCGGCTCGGCCAGGATCGAGGTCGGCGGGTAGACGATGTCGAAATTGTCGGCGCCGAATTCGTCGAGGGCCAGATAGGCGTCGTTCTCCCAAGCGATGAGCACGTCGCCCAGGCCCTTCTGGGCGAAGGTGACGGTCGAGCCGCGGGCGCCGCTGTCGAGCACCGGGGCATTGGCATAGAGCTTGCCGACGAATTCCTTCGTCTTGGCCTCGTCATTGCCGTCATGCGCATTGGCGTAGGCCCAGGCCGCCAGATAGTTCCAGCGCGCGCCGCCCGAGGTCTTCGGGTTCGGCGTGATCACCTGGACGCCGTCCTTCACCAGATCGCCCCAGTCGTGGATACCCTTGGGATTGCCCTTGCGCACCAGGAAGATGATGGTCGAGGTGTAAGGCGCTGAATTGTTTTCGAATTTCTTGCGCCAGTCGGGATTGATCTTCTTCGACTTCGAGACGATGGCGTTGATATCGCCTTCGAGCGCCAGCGTCACGACATCGGCGTCGAGGCCATCGATCACCGCGCGGGCCTGGGCGCCGGATCCGCCATGCGACTGCTGGATAGTGACCGTCTCGCCGGTCTCGGCCTTCCAGTGCGCGGCGAAGGCCTCGTCATAGGCTTTGTAAAGCTCACGTGTCGGATCGTAGGACACGTTCAGGATGGTGGTGTCGGCAAATGCGAAACCGAGCGTGCCGAACTGGACAGATGTGGCGACCAGCGCGCCGAGCAGTTTCCTGAAATGAGGTTTGGTCATTCCCGCCTCCGTTGAACTGCTGCGAACTCTACCGAGTTTATAGAAATTAGATGCATTGAATGTTGCCTTTTTCACCTCCTCGAAGCAATTTTTCGCCGGATGTCCGCCGATCGAAGAAATATCTTCCTCAAACTGGCGAGCCGATGAGTCCTCGCCAGCCGGCCTAATTAGAGCGGGATGGGATTACCACCGGTCATATCCAGAGTTTGCGAAGTAGTTTGAGCACTCGATCGGTGTGACACCGTTGAGGATCTGTCCGATCGCCTGGCAGACGGTTTCGACCGTGCGACTTGCGGCCTTTCTGAGCCAGTGCTT